>CAZUFW010000040.1:14326-20396 GCA_964619895.1 uncultured Clostridia bacterium
CCAGATGATTTCAGCAAAACTATAAAGGCAGGATATGTAGATTATAAGCAGGGGCTAGGAAGCGATGGGGAATTTAAAAGAAACAATCATGACATTATGTATGGCATATATGCTGGAAAAAGAAATATAGCAATAGAAAGTAGCGGAGGGAGTAAAGGTACTATTGGAACAATTAAAATAACTCAAACGGAAGATGGATATAGAATTTCTTCACTTCGTGGCACCGATGTATGCGATATCAGTTCTATTGGATCAGATAAAGTAAAATTCAGTAATAGTAGTAATACCCACTACTTAATTATTACATCAGCGGAGTTGTATAACTGGTTTTTCCCAAGATCTTAAAACTAGAAGGTTTGACGTATTTTTTAGATTATATCTAGCAATTAAGTAAATACACATCAAAATTAAGATGAATCTAAATTCATTCTACTTGAATAGACTTCAATATTTATTCAATGCAAACTTTTAACCTTGTAACAGGAGGTGACAAATTGAAAAAACTACAAAAAATCACAGGGCTGATTTCTGTTCTTGTAATTCTTTTCACATTATTCATAGCATTTCAGTATTCAACTATAGCAGCAGAAGATACTCCCATAACAATAGTAGTGGGAAGAGGAAACAGTAAGTCAGGGTCGATTTTTAGAACTAATGGAATAAGTGGTAAGGACTTATGGCACCCAGGCTATTCTGCAAGCAATGTACTAAGAGTTAAAAATAACTCTGGAGAAAAAATAACTATAAATAAAATAGGAATGACCATAAACTTAGAAAAAAATGGAGAGACATTATCTTTAGATCACGAAGATGCAAAAAACTATATTTCAAATATGAAAATTAAGGTGGATTATAAGAACATTGTTGATAGTACATTTAAAAGCAAAATTTTTGATGGAGATTTTGAAAGTTTTGTAAAAAGTGTCGATTGCAATATACCCATCGAAAAAAATAGAGAACTAGACTTAAAGTATACTATTTCTATGGAGAATAATGCAGGGAATGAGGTCCAAGGAATTAAAGCCTTAGTAGATTTTGTTATACAAATAAATGGAGACTCATTAGTTCCAGTAGACTCAGAAGAACCAACTAGTCTTAAGGAGCTAGATAAGCCGAAAATAACTGAAAAAAATGATTTAACAGTGTTCAAGCCTACTGACATAGAAGGACACTGGGCATATGATTGTATAATGACTCTGATAGGGCAAGGAATAATCAAGGGTTATCCTGATGGGACTATAAGACCTGACGACAATGTGACAAGAGCAGAAACTGTTATTTTAGTGTGTAGGGCGCTGGAATTGACGGAAGAAGAAGGATTAACTGGATACATTGACTCTATACCTAAATGGGCAAGGGGATACATTAAAGCTGCTACAACACATAGAATATTTATGGGCTATCCAAATAAAACATTTAAACCAAATAAGAATATTACTAGAGAGGAAATATTAGTAGCTCTTATGAAAGCCTTTAGTAAGACCTCTGAAGAAGACTTAGAACTAAGCTTTACAGATGCCAATAGCATTAGCAATTGGGCATTAGAATATGTTAAAGCAGGAGTACAGCATAAAATAATAGAAGGCTATCCAGACAATACATCTAAGCCTAAAAACAATATTACTAGAGCAGAAGCATTTACTATGATATGCAAGCTTTTAGGCTGCCATGAAGAACATTAGTTAAAAAAATATAGATAGGGGAGGTGCATTTATTTAATGAAGAACAATATACGCAGCATGTTATTTAGGACAGTAGCTCTATTAATTGGTGGTACCATAGTTAGTTTTGCCTTTTTAGTAAACATAGATACACATTCGTGGTTTACAAGTGAAGCTACTCAGGAAATTAAAGTTACAACAGTTGAAAATATCATAAATGGTATTGATGTTATTTGGGATGGAGACAATGCAACTGAAATCAAGCTTATAAAAGCAGAAGGACTTAACTATGATCCAGTTATCTACTTTTCTGTGGAAGGAGAAGCAGCGGAGTATGTAATGCATATAGATCCAGTTCTGTTGGACGAAAGAGAGAAAACAATCCCTATAAAAATCAACTCAAATATCAAACAACATATTGGGCTTATGCATAATAATAATGGGAATATAAAGGGAAAAATCGGAATAAAGCATTTAAACGAATTTGTAAATGAATCAGTAGAAATATCATTTACTCCACAATACTTAAAAACTAAGTATTTAGAAAATAAAGTTACAAGAGAAGTACAGAACACTAAGGTAACTGATAAAGAAACTCTAGAAGAAGCTACTGAGCTAATTACCTTAGTAACAGAAGCATTTGAATGGGAAGAGGACTATAAAAGCTTCAGCTTATACAACATGACCTCAGATAGTATATATAGTAGCGATATAAATACTTTAAGTTCAGAAGAAGATTCAGATTCATTAAGCGTAGAACAATTTAGAGTACTGCCAAATATGATTATAAAACTAACTCCACACCAGAACCAAATAATATCTTTAATATCATATAAACTACTTCCACACGTAGAAAAGCTTTACAAAGCTATCGAAGGCTTGATAGAAATACTAAACCAAAAGCTAATAGAGATAGCTAGACTTACTGTAAAAGTTGAAGAGCAGACGGCGAAAATAGAAGAGCTAGAAAATAAGAACAAAGAACTAATTGAAAAAGGTGAAGAACTTGAGAAAGAAAACACAGAGCTTAAAGAAGAAGTTTTAGCATTAATTGCAGATAAAAAAGTTCTTTCGAAAGAAATAGAAGCATTAGAATCTAGAATAGACTCTCTTTCTTCAAATAATGTAGACTTATCAAGAGAAAATTCCCAGCTCATCGTAGAAATAGAGAACCTAAGAAGGCAAATAGATGAATTAATGGCAAGAGATAGTGGAGGTAGTGATGCTCCACCAATGGAAGAGCCCGAGAATCTAGAAAATCCAGAAATACCAGAAATACCAGAAATACCAGAAGGACCAAAAGAATCATTACCAGAACCTGTTCCAGAGCTTACTCCAGAACCAATGCCATTACCCGAATCATAAATTAAACCAATATTGAACAAACCACAAAGACTGCTAATTGCGGTCTTTGTTTATTTCCTATGCACCAATCATGGTATATACTAGCTACTCCATTTAGCTTTCCTTTCGGATATATAGAAATTAATGAAGTAACATATAACTTAACTTCAAGTTTACTAATATCTAATAAATAAGTAATATACCCATATGGAAGACTGCCATAAAACCAACTAAAGCTATTGACTTTATAAAAAAATATAGTATATTTATTGTAGGTAAACACAATGTTTAATAATACTAAGCAAAAAAATTTTACCTTGAAAGTTTAGTAATTATAAACAAATTGTATAACAATACTTTACTAAAAAAGAAAGGGGGATGTTATATGAATAACAAGTATCTTGGAAAGCATATTTTAGCTGAGTTTTATAACTGCGACAAGGATGTTTTAAACGACTATCAATTAGTAAAAAAACACATGAACATGGCTGCAGAGATGGCAAAAGCCACAATAGTAGAAAGTGTATTTCATCTGTTTAATCCATGGGGAGTTAGTGGAGCAGTAGTTATTCAAGAATCTCATTTAACTATCCATACATGGCCTGAGTATGGATATGCAGCAGTAGACTTATTTACATGTGGAGAAGAAGTAGACCCTTGGATAGCATTTGATTATTTGAAAAAGAATTTTAAGTCAGATAAAACAGAAACCTTAGAAGTATCGAGGGGAATTGTTGATAAAATAAAGAAGTTTTCTGATGGAGAAATAACAGAGGTAAAATACAAACCAGATAGCTTATCATCTAATAAAAGCATTTCCATGTCATCCTGAAGATAGTGGAGAAACCAAGAATTCTTCACTACGTTCAGAATGACCTGATTATAATTTTTATAGGACTTAAGGAGGCGATATTTTGGAATTGTGGTTCACAGAAGATTACACAGACTATGCTAAATTTTCAATGAAAGTAAAGGAGCATCTTTTTACAGCAGAAAGCGAATTCCAAAAAATAGATATACTAGACACATATGAATTTGGAAAAGTATTAGTAATAGACGGTTTTTTAATGGTTACAGAAAAAGATGAGTTCATATACCATGAAATGATTACACATGTTGCCATGGGAGTAAACCCAGATATAAAAAAAGTGCTAGTCATAGGTGGAGGAGATGGAGGTACGGTTAGGGAGCTTACAAGATATGAATCAATAGAGAAGATAGATATGGTTGAAATTGATGGAGTTGTAGTTGAAGCATCTAAAAAACATTTAGACTTTACAGCAAATAAGTTTCATGACCCGAGAGTAACCCTTTATATAGAAGATGGAATTAAATTTGTAAAGGCGCAAAAAGGTTTATATGACCTAATAATAGTAGACTCTACTGACCCTATTGGTCCTGGGGAAGGCTTATTTACTACTAAATTCTATAAAGACTGCTACAGAATACTTACAGACAAAGGTATACTAATAAATCAAAATGAAAGCCCGTATTATTCCAATACAGCAGAGCAGATGCTAAAAGCAACTAAAAAACTAAAAAAAGTATTTCCCATAGTAGAAGTTTTTCAATGTCATCTTCCTACCTATGCATCTGGACATTGGATTCTTGGCTTTTCATCTAAAGCCTTTCACCCAACAAAAGATTTTAATAAAGAGAGATGGGAGCAAATAGGACTAAAAACAAAGTATTATAATACAAACCTTCACCTAGGTTCATTTGCATTACCAACCTATGTTAAAGAAATGCTAGAATAAATAAACTAAAAAAGCATGAACAAAATGGAATTATCTAGATTTTGTTCATGCTTTACTTTTTTGAAGCTTCTAATTTTTTTCATACAAACATAGAATTAAATAAATAAAACTTTTTATTAATTTAATTAGTAATTTTTTGGGACATTAGAACATATTATTTTGCATAGGAATATATTAGCGTGGCGTTTCAAAACAACTTAAAGTCTCAGATAAAGGGAGGAGGAAATTCATGGCAGTTGAACTAATCAAGGATTTACTTAAGATAGACCAGGTAATAGGTAAAGATGAGATACAAGCACTAGTCGAAGGAGAAATAACAGTTCCAGAGACAAAGCCAAAAATTAAAAAAGTACTAAAAATAGATGGTGATGTAGAAGTAACAGGTACCAAAACAGCAAAGGGGAAAATTATTGTTAATGGAATAGTAAACTTTAATGTCCTATATAGTACAGATGACGAGCTGCAATCAGTGCATAACCTAGATGCAAGAACAGATTTTAAAGAAGAAATAGAGATAGAAGGAGTAAATGAAGGTACAGTAACTGATATAAAAGCTAATGTGGAGCACATAGACTATAATCAAGCTGGAGACACATCTATATCAGTGAAAACTGTAATTTCCATTGCAGGAAAAGCTACTCTTGATAACACCATAGATATTATTAGAGATATAAAAGGTTCAGATGGTATACAAGTGTTAAAAGAAAACATAAGATACAACGATGTACTGGGTACAAATACTTCATCTACATTAGTAAAAGAAGCTTTTGAACTTGAAGAGCAAATGCCAGACATTATAGATATCCTTAGGGTAGATACTAAGGTACATGAGAGAGAGACAAAGGTAGTAGATGATAAAGTTATAGTAGCAGGTGTAGTAGCGTGCTCAATCATGTATTTTGGTGACGACGAAGAAAATAAAGTAAATTACATTAACCATGAAATACCATTTACACATTTTGTAGAATTGCCTGGTGCTGAAAAAGACATGGATTGTGGATTAAAGCTTAGCTCATATGATGTAAGTTATGAAGTAAAAGAAGACATAAGTGGAGCTCTAAGAATAATAGATATTGAATCCACAATAAATATCAATGCTAAAGTTTATAGAAAAGTAGAAAAAGAAGTGGCAGTAGATACTTATTCAACAAATAAAATATTTGACATCAAAAAACAAGAAATAGTAGTATCAGAAAATATAGGTCAAAGCACATCAAAAGAAATAATAAGAGGAGCTTTGGATAGAGGCAAAGAGGTAATCAAAAGCATTTACAATGTAAATGGAAGATCCGTAATTACTGATTATAA
>CAZUFW010000040.1:20406-28579 GCA_964619895.1 uncultured Clostridia bacterium
TATAAGATAATGGAAGGCAAAGTCATCATAGAAGGGCTGCTAGAAGTAGATATGCTATACCAAGCAGAAGACAATAATGAGATAAAAGATATGAGGCATGAGATTCCATTTAAAACATATGTAGATATAGAGCAAGTAGATGATGAGCTTGATTTAGAAGTTAAAAATATCCTAGAAGACATTAGCTACAAAAAAATTAATAGCCACGAAGTAGAGATAGAAGCATCTATAAATAACTATGTATCTGTAAATAGGATAAAGAAAATAAATATTATTACAGAAGCAGTAGAAACAGGAGAAACAGTAGATAGAATTTCAAGACCTAGCCTTACAATATACATAGTACAAAGAGATGATACATTATGGGATATAGCTAAAAGATATAATACAACAGTAGAGGAAATCATAAAGACTAATGACATAGTATCTCCTGAAAACATAATGCCTGGAGAAAAGATAATAATTGAAAAGAATGTGAGTTTTGAGTTATAATGTAAAAATAGCCTAAGGGAAACCTTAAGGCTATTTTTATTCCTGAAAAAGACTTTTCCTTAATTTTTACGCATTTTGTAGGAAATATATACTAACTATTTGGTATTTTTAAAAAGTTCTTTGTATTTTGTATATAGAATATATTATACTATAATATATATAGGAAAAGATTTAAATGAAATTAGCGGTAGACTGGAGATCACCATGAAAAAGATAGAAATAGATGCACATGCAAAAATAAACCTGTCTTTAGATGTTCTTAAAAGGCGAGAAGATGGATATCATGAGCTTGAGATGATAATGCAACAACTGGCCCTAAAAGATGTAATAACTATTGCAGAGAGAAACTCAGGATTTACTCTAGATTCAAACTCAACAGATATACCATTAGATTCTTCTAATCTAGTATATAAAGTCTACAATATATTAGCTGAAAAGTTTAATATAAAAAAGGGAATTCACATATATATAGAGAAGAACATACCAGTAGCTGGAGGTCTTGCAGGTGGAAGTACAGATGCGGCAGCAGTTTTAAAAGGTCTTAATACTCTGTGGCAATTAAATCTTAGTGAGGAGCAACTAATGGATATAGGATTAAGGGTTGGTGCAGACGTACCCTATTGCATCATGGGCGGCACTGCATTAGCTAGGGGTATAGGCGAAAAGCTTACCAAGCTTAATAGCTTTTCTGATAGACTTATACTGATAGCAAATCCAGGCTTCAATGTTTCAACTGCCTATGTATACAATAATCTTAAATTAGATAAAATAACAGGTAGACCTCAGACAAAGGTAATGTTAGAGCACATAGAAAATGGGGATACAGAGCTTGTGGCTAAAGAAATGAAAAATGTTTTAGAAACAGTAACTATTGAAGAACAACCTATTCTTAATAAAATAAAAGAACAGATGCTAATGCATGGGGCTTTAGGAAGTCTTATGAGCGGTAGCGGACCCACTATTTTTGGCATATTTAAAGATATAAATGATATGACCAGATGTGAAGAAAATTTAAAAAGCAGTATTAAAACAGTTTTGTCAACAAAAACTGTTTAGGGAGGTATAAACAAATGGAAGCAGATTTAGAAAAACTAAACTTACATGATTATAAACCACTTAGAGAAATAGTCTTTGAAACTATAAGAGAAGCTATACTAGATGGCAGATTGAAACCTGGGGAAAGAGTTATGGAAATACAATTAGCAGAGAAACTTGGTGTTAGTAGAACTCCAGTGAGAGAAGCCATAAGAAAGCTTGAGCTTGAAGGACTATTAATAATGGAGCCTAGAAAAGGAGCTTATGTAGCAGATATTTCGCTAAAGGATATAGAAGATGTATTAGAAGTTAGATCACCACTAGAGGGATTGGCTGCATCTCTTGCTGCTATTAGGGCCAAAGAAGATGAGATTAAACTGCTAAAAGAAAAAGCAAAGGAATTTAAAAAATGCATGGAAAACAATGATGTTCAGGGAATGATAAATAAAGATACTGAATTTCATGAGATAATATTACATGCTGCTAAAAATAAAAAATTAACATCTATAATAGAAGGGTTAAGGGAACAGTTGCAAAGATTTAGAGTAACTTATTTTACAGAATACAACATTGCTTCACATCTTGTAAATGAACATCAGAATGTTTTACATGCAATAGAAAGCAGAGAACCAGAAAAGGCAAGCAAGTATGCGCAAGAACATATAGAAAATATCAAGAAATATATTATATCTGGTGTAAAAGATAATTCTAGGTAAATAATATATAAATAATATATAAGGAATGAAAATGAATGATAAATTGTTTAATTCTTGCAGGAAATGAAGAGAACCAGTTCAAATCAAAAAGTAGTAAAGCCTTCATTGAGCTACAAGGTAAACCTATGATTATGTATGTTATTGATGCACTAAGATTATCTAATCAAGTGGATAAAATCGCAGTAGTGGGCGAAAAAAGCCAGCTTACTAGCCTAGGTACACACATAGATATGATTATAGACAGCAATGATAGTATGCTAAATAACATAGCTGCGGGGGTTAAATATTTTAAAGACGACAGCATGCTCCTTATATCAACCTGCGACATACCCCTTTTAACAGGAGAGGCAGTGACAGATTTTATAGGAAGATCTTTAGAACTTAAATCAGATATATGTTATCCCATAATAAGCAAGACCACATGCCAGCAAGCCTTTCCAGAAGCTAGAAGGACTTATGCAACTTTAAAAGAAGGTCAATTTACAGGCGGCAATTTGTTTATGTTAAATCCTGCCATACTAGACAAAGGTATAGATATAGCAGAGCAAATGATTAGCTATAGAAAAAGTCCTGCTAAAATGAGCAGAGTATTAGGCCTGCCTTTTCTGCTTAAGCTTGCAGCAGGTAGACTAAGTATAGAAGAAGTGGAAAATAGAGTATCAAAACTTTTAAACATTCGTGGAAAGGCTATAATATCAAACTACGCTGAAATAGGAAATGACGTAGATAAGCCAGAAGATATTGAAACAATAGAAAAACTTTTAGAGCGCATTTCATAAAATGCGCTCTATGTTTTTTTTGCATAAACAAGAAGCTTTTAGTAGATATTATATATAATGATTTGATGGCTAGAAATATTAGTTGCATTCAAAATCACAGCAGTGACAGAAAGGAGCTGAGACAATTTGTCTGCAAAAACTACAGTAGTATATGTTATAAAACCATTGAATAATACCTTTTTTATATTGCTTATAATAGCCATTGGACTATTTACTTTATTAATAGATGCCAAACAGTTAAAAAATGAAGGAAAGAAAAAAGATGCTAAGTTAGCCAAAGGAATTGGCATTTCCTATATAGTAGCAGGACCAATACTGTATGTCATATCTAAGTTCTTTTAAGGAGGATAAGTATGGGCTTCAGGTTTCTCAAGAAAAAGGCAGGAAAAAAAGAAAACAAAGAAAGCAAAGAGAAGAAAGAGAATAAATCAGAAGAAATACCTACATCAGAAAATCTTGAAAAGAATCTAAATACATTAAAAGAGATATTTAAAGATTGTGACGATGTAGTTTACAGAACTTTTAAAGTGGGAGTAGAACAGAAAAACAAATTAGCAGTAATATTCATAGATGGACTAATAGACAAAAACTTAGTAAATGAGAATGTCTTAAGACCTCTAATGCAAGAAGCCAGGGACAAGGCGCCTGAAAAAGTAAGAGATGGACTATTTGAACTTGTAAAAGAAGGAAATGTTTCTGTAGGAGAGATAAAAGAAATATCTACATTAAAAGAAGCTGTAGAAAGTGTATTAGTAGGAGATACTGTATTACTAGTTGACGGATATGAAAAAATAATTATTATAGGCTCAAGAGGTGCTCCTGCAAGAAGTATAAATCAATCCGAATCAGAAACAGTAATAAGGGGACCTAGGGATGGATTAGTAGAGACTTTCAAATTTAATACAGGATTAATAAGAAAAAGAATAAGAGATAATAAGTTAAAGATAAAAAATATGCAAATAGGTGAACGTTCAAAAACAGATATTGCAGTTTTGTACATAGAAGATATAGCAAATCCTAATTTAGTAGAAGAAGTAAAGAGAAGACTACAAAGTATAAAAATTGACGCAATACTTGAAAGTTCATACATAGAACAGTTTATAGAAGATAATCACTACACCCCATTTCCGCAGATAGAAAGTACAGAAAGGCCAGATGCTGTTGCCAATGCTCTTTATCAAGGCAGAGTGGCTATAGTAGTGGACAATACACCCTTTTCTCTAATAGTGCCTGGAACACTAGCTACATTTATGCAATCACCTGAAGACTATTATCAAAGATGGATTTTAAGCACTCTTACAAGATTAGTAAGATATTTAGCTACATTAATATCTCTATTTGCTCCAGCTATATATATTGCTCTTACATCATATCATCCTGGTTTGATGCCTACACAACTGACACTTTATGTTGCAGCATCTAGAGCTAACGTTCCCTTTCCAGCATTTGTAGAGGCTTTTATTATGGAGATTACATTGGAATTTCTAAGAGAAGCAGGCACACGAATGTCAGGACCTATAGGAACCACCATAAGTATTGTTGGAGGACTTGTTATTGGTCAGGCAGCTGTAGAAGCAGGTGTAGTTAGCCCTCTTATGGTAATAATAGTTGCAGTAACAGCAATAGCATCATTTATGATTCCAAACTATGAGTTAGCAGGTGGTTTTAGAACTTTAAGATTTGGAATCATGGTGTTGGCATCAATTCTAGGACTTTATGGAGTAATGCTAGGATTTATACTTGTAGGGACTCATCTAGTTCATCTTACAAGCTTTGGAGTTCCATACATGACACCTTTTTCAACACTAGGAAAAGTAAAAGAAGATTTAAAAGATACATTTATTAAGGTTCCAGTTACAAAAATAGGAAAAAGGCCCCAAGTTACTAACCTAATAGATGAGGATAAATTCCCACTAAACAAAGGTAAAGATAATGGAGATGATAAAAAATGATAGGAAAAGATAATAAAGTATCTAATCTTCAAATTTCAATACTATTAATTAATACAATTATTGGAGTAGGGATTTTGTCTTTACCAAGAACATTAGCAGAAAGTATGGGTACATCCGGGTGGATTAGTATCATAATAAATGGGCTAATTGTAATGGTACTAGTATCTATAATTGTGAAACTAATGGAGATGTATAAAGGAAAAAACATTTTTGAAATAAGCCAAGAGCTCATAGGTACAGTATTAACATATATTGTAATGACGTTTTTTGCAATATACAATATTGTATTAGCTTCATTTGTCGTTAGAGTATTTAGTGAGGTAGTAAAGCTATTGCTATTGTACTCAACACCTATACATTTTGTCATTATTACCATGCTTCTCGTAGCAACATATACTATTAGATGTGGTATAGAGACTATGGCTAGATTTACCCTTATAATCCTGCCGTTTTTAATTATTCCTGTAGTTGTTATTTCTATAGTACTAATACCAGATTTAGACTATTCAAATTTATTGCCACTATTTAGATTTAATGCTACTCAGCTAATAAAGTCAATACATACTGCTTTTTTTTCTTTTTCTGGGTTTGAATTACTCTTAATATATATGGCTTATTCAGAAAAGCCTAAGTCTGTACTAAAATACAATCTAATATCAGTAGCTGTAGTAATAGCAATATACGTGATTTATTATCTTGTATCTATTGCTAGGTTTGGAGCGGCAGGGCTTAAAGTTCAGATTTGGCCCCTATTATCATTAACAAAGACTGTGGAAATTCCGAGTGCATTTATCGAAAACTTAGATGGTGTGGTGATGGCTATTTGGGTACTCATAGCATTTACAACACTAATGAGTTATTTATACTCTGCTTCCTTACTTACTAGCAAGCTGTTTAATGTAAAGGAGTACAAATATTTTGTATTACCTTTAGTGCCAGTAACTTATATCATATCTCTTGTTCCTCAAAACATAGTACAGGTGTACAAATATATTGATATATTTGTATATATTTTTGGAGGATTTTTTGCTGTAATAATACCTATTCTTTTTTTGATTTTGGCAAAATTCAAAAAAAAGGAGGAAAAACAGAAAAATGAGTAAAGCACGTAAGTTATTTATTCCATTAGTACTGATGCTACTTTTAACAGGTTGCTGGGATTTAATAGAGATAAACGATAGACTTTTTGTATCTGCGGTAGGAATAGATTTATATAAAGGTAAAGAAAGCGAGAAACATGAACATAGAAGTTTCTTAGAAGAAAATGATTTGATGCTTCAGGATAGATTTATAATAACATATGTTGCTCCAAATCTTAAAGCCATAGGAAAACATGCTACAAGCGACAAGCCAAGGATTGTAATAGGAAGTATAAGTAACAATGCTTACGAGACAACAAAAGAACTTGCTACTAGAACCAATAGAAATTTATCCTTTAGGCATCTTAAGGTGTATATAATTGGAGAGGATGTAGCTAAAGACCCAGACTATATGAAAGAAATATTTGATGATCTAGACAGACATGTACTGCTAAGCAGGAAGCTAAGCTTTCTTATTGCCAAGGGAACAGCCAAGGATGTAATAGATATAGAAGATCCATTTGAGCCTGTAACAGGACAATTAATAGACGGAATATTGAAAAAAAAGCAAGGCTCAGCTCGATACAATACTCAATTATTTGATGACATATTAACAGATTTATATTCTGATGGGGACGCACTAATTCCTAGAGTAGTAGCGGGAGAAGGAGAAGTGAAAGTAGCAGGCTCCGCTATTATGAAGGACTATAAGCTCGTAGGTTGGCTTGGAGAGATGGAAAACATAGCAGCAATGTATTTTCTAGACAGAGTAAATACAGTACTAATCAACGTGAAATATAAAGGTGTTAACGTTCCTTATGAAATCAAAAGCAACAAAACAAAATATGATGTTAAAGTAGAAAATGACAGAATAAAATACATCGTAAATATAAGTACAGAAGGTGACATATCAGCCTTTAAGTTAACCACTAAAGAAAAAGCTTTTGATGATAAAACCATAAAAGAGATAGAAAAGCTAGTAGAAGATGCTTTAAAAAAGCAGATATTAGAGATGGTAACTAAGTTACAAAAAGAATTCAAAGCAGATGTAATTAGAGTAGGTGATTATATAAGTAAACATAAGCCTGATTTATGGGAGCAAGTAAAAGATGATTGGGACAATGTATTTTCTAATATTGACATGGAAGTAAATATAGATGCAAAAACAAGAAGAATAGGAATGACTAAGTAATAAAATATGTTTAAAAAAATCAATAATTGTTAATACTTAGTTAAAAGATAATTGAGAACTTAGAAAAACAATTGAGAATAGAAAATTGAGAATTAGGAACGGGGGAGGAGAACATGAAATTTAATAAGAATAGGAATAGACTGTTAATTGCTAGTGCCTTAGTCATTGTCATATCAGTAGCATTTGTAAGTTACATATTCAGTTCAGATAATAGCAGTGAAGCATATAAAAATAAGCTTATAAGATTGCATGTATTAGCCAATAGCGATTCACCTGAAGACCAAGAACTAAAACTAAAAGTAAGAGATAAAATAATAACTAATATGAACGACAAACTGGGAAACTCAAAATCTATAGGCGAAACTAGAGAAATAGTGAAAGATAATATTGAGGAAATAAAAGAAATAGCACTTAAAGAAATAGAGCTCAACGAAAAAGACTATCAAGTTTCAGTTTCTCTAGATAAACAAAACTTCCCTACAAAATCCTATGGAGGATTTACATTGCCAGCAGGGGAATACGAAGCTTTAAGAGTAGTTATAGGAGATGGAAAAGGTCAAAACTGGTGGTGTGTTATGTTTCCGCCATTATGCTTCATAGATATAACAAATGGATTAACAGATGGTAAAACAAAGGATGAGTTAAAGAAAGTCCTAACAGAAGAAGAATTCAATATGATACTAAGCACAAAAGACAATGGTGAGATGCCAATAATCCTAAAATCAAAGGTATTGGAACTCATTGAAAAAGGAAAAGTGCAGTTTGCAAAGATATTCATAGCTGACAGACATTGAGGTTAACTATAATCATAACCAGAGGGACGGTTTCTTGTGGTATAAGAAGCATATAAACCACAAGAACCGGCAGACCGTGTAAAAATGGATACTTGTCCCAATGTTACTGTCATAGCTTTTTATGCTATGAGTAG
>CAZUFW010000041.1:0-2670 GCA_964619895.1 uncultured Clostridia bacterium
CTCATTACAAATCCCCCTTATTAATTATTTTATAATTGCTATTTACGCTACCCTCCTTTCCTTTTAAATAATAAAAGGCACAAGCTGATTACATACATATAAAGTCTGTATGGAAAAAGCTCATGCCTGATATGACTCAGTAACACGCTTTGATATTATCTTTGATGTTTCCTTTATTCTCTCAATATGGAGTGCTAAGTATCCCAATTCTTCTTCTGTTACATTAATATGTTTTTTCTCCTTTATATATTCTCCTATTCTCTGTGATATCCTGTAAGACTCCTTAAACTGATGCTTTATATTATTCAAAAGAGGATTTTCAATATATTTCTTTTCTTCTAATCTGTTTACTGTAACTCTTAAATGATTTATTAATCTAGTGTACATTAAATCACTATTGTTAATAGATACGGATAGTTCTACTTGAATCATATCAATTATTTCCTTTAAAAATCTTGTATCCTTCATGGTTTCCGTGACTCTTTTATTTTGCCTTGCAGAATGAAAATGAAGTGCTATGAAGCCTACTTCTGATTCAGAGATTTTTACATTGAGCCTGTCCTTAATTATTTCAGCTGCCAGTAATCCAGTTTGAAATTCCTCTGGGTATAATGCTCTTATTTCATAGAGGAAAGGATTATTCATCTCTAATCCCATTTTTATACGATCAATGGCAAAACCAATATGATCGGTCCGTGCAATATGTATATGTGAATTAAGCTGTCCTAAATGTTTTTCCGCTATGGCAATAATCTCTTCGCTTACCCCCATAACATTACCGTCCATCTGATTTATAAGCTGTAAATATTCTTTTTTTGTCTTCTCATCATAAGCTATGAAGGATTTTTCTATGTCTTTACTTAGTAAATTTACTTTCTTCCCTTCTTTTTTGCCAAAACCAATGCCTTTTCCTACTAGAATAAGCTCTTGCCTAGTATTGCGGTCAACGGCTAATATAACATTATTGTTCAAAACCTTTGAAACTATATAGTCTTTCCCAACTAACAAGGGCTCACCCCCTTTAGAATATGATAGAACAACAAAAACAAAAGGCATAAAGCTATATATGGCAATATTAAATTCCCATACACAGGTTCATGCCTGATTGTCATCAGTAACACACCTTTGGAACACTTATTTTTCGAATATTCTGACCTTATCATTAGAATACCAAAAATGCTAATATAAGTCAATATGCTTTAATATATATTTAGTCCTTGACTCAAAATCATGTTCTTATCATCATCAATATTACTGCCAATAGTAGTGAGATAATTACCTACTAATGCAGCGTTTATTCCAGCCTTGAATCCAACACTTTGCTTATCTAAAAGAGCCTTTCTTCCACCTGCATATCTAATGTGTCCATTAGGTATTACATATCGGAATAGGGACATTGTCTTTAATATTTCATTAGGAGACAATATCTGCATATTGCTTAATGGAGTTCCCTTGACTGGATTTAAAATATTTATAGGAACTGACTTAATTCCCAAGTCCTTTAACTCAAGCATAATCTTTACTCTGTCAGATAGTGACTCTCCCATTCCTATAATACAGCCACAACAAACATCTAATCCTGCTCTAGCTGCGTTTTTTATAGTTTCAATCCTATCTTCATAAGAATGAGTAGTACAAATGTTAGAATAATAGGTGCTACTAGTTTCAATGTTATGATGGTACATACTTACGCCTGCTTCCTTAAGAAGCCTAGCTTGTTCATAAGATATGATTCCATGAGATGCACATAAATCTAGTGTAGTATCTTCTTTTAATCTTCTATAGATTTGGAGGACCTTTTCAAAATCTTCTCCGCTAATTCCTCTCCCGCTTGTAACTAGAGAAAACTTATGGGCACCTGCCTTTTCCATTTCTAAGGCTCTTTCTAGTATTTCATCATAATCAATAAGTAAATATTCTTCTATTCCCGTTTTGTAATGAATAGATTGAGCACAGTATTTGCAATCCTCAGAGCACTTGCCAGACTTTACATTCATAATGGTGCATAGGTTAACACTGTTACCTGAATACTTTTCTCTTATCCTATTTGCACCTTTAAATAAAACTTGTAAGGCATCTTCATCCTTTTCATCTATATTAATTAACCTTAATATCTCTTCTTCTGTTACATTTTCACCATCTAAAACTCTTTCTGTAATGTCATTTATATATTTTTCTAACATAGTTTGCCTCCTGCCTAGCCTAGTTAATATATCCTGATTTTCTTAGTATAGGAACGACTTTTATAGCCGTAACTGCAACAATAACACATTTAACAATATCTTGAGCAATAAAAGGAATTAGACCCATCTTAATGATTGCTGAAAATGTAATAGGCGCTTCTGCTACTCTATTTATCATAAAATAAAGATAAGGTACTCCAACTACATATACTACAGCTAGTCCAGCAAGGGACGCAATAAAAAATCTTGTAAATTTAACTTCTTTAGTCCCTTCTGTAATTTTCCCTATGATATAAGCACATAATATAAACCCTAAAAGATATCCAAAGGTTGGTTTAAATACGTATGCAAATCCACCGCCTTCAGTAAATATAGGTATGCCTATCAATCCTATAAACACATATAATAGCTGTGATAATAGTCCCTTTCTTGAGCCTAAAAATATTCCTGAATATGCACTAAATAACACTTGAAGGGTAAAAGGTAC
>CAZUFW010000041.1:2680-6289 GCA_964619895.1 uncultured Clostridia bacterium
AAGGTACTACTGGCGTTGGAATCTTTAAAAATCCTCCTATAGCTGTAAGTGCAGCAAATAATGCAATTAATATCATGTCTCGTGTTGTTAATTTCATTATGTTTTCCCCCTATGCTTGACTTTGTAGTTTATGCTTTAATTTTATACTGGAATATGTTTATTGTCAACCAAATTCTAATTATAAGTTGACAATTGTTTTGTATTCAAAAAAACCGCTTTCTAGAAAAAAAGAACCCTGATTTAGAGTTCTTTTACTTTGCGATTGCTTTAATTTTTTCTTCCTGTTTATCAAGTCTACTATCTATTTTTTTAATATCTTCCCACATAAATTTCTGCTCTCGTCTAATTTCCTTTATTTCTTTCTCTAGCCTTCCTTGTCTCTCATCTAGCCTTCCTTGTCTCTCCTCTAGCCTTCCTTGACCTGTCTCTAAGTTTTCTAGTTTTTCTAATACTATTCTTTGGAATTCTTCGTTAGTCATACGAAAACCTCCTTCATCCGCTCGATCTTTATACTTATTATAATTATATATGTTAGTTAGTATTTGTACAATATATTATTAATTAATGCATTTGCTTTTCATATATAATCTATATCCTATTTCCTCAAATAATGAAAAAAAGCTAGATGTGATAAGATATATTCCTATAGCTATGGGTGTTCTAATGGTTATTAAAATACTTATAATACTGATAGATAACATATTTAACTTTGCTGTTTTGATTTGATTCACATTGTTTAGGCATTTAATATATGAAAGCAAATTAGGACTAAGAGAAACTAAAGTATATATTATTGAAACAATAAAGTAGCTGTCTGGCATTTTAATGTTTGATACCCAGGGAATAATAACTGTCCCACTTTCTACAGGCATTCTAATGATAACAGAGTACAATGATCCTATTATAGGTAATTGAAGCAGGCTAGTAAAACATCCTATCATGTTTTTAGCGTTTTCTTCATAACATTTATGCAACTCTTTATCTAACTTTTCTTTATTATTTTTATATTTTACTTTTAATTCCTCTATCTTTCTAGACAGATTTTGTTGTTGGACTAAGCTAACTTTTTGTCTTATCGATATGGGTAAAATAATTATCCTAATTAAGAGTGTCAATAAAATTATAGCAATTCCCCAATCTCCAGAAATATCAAAACTATACTTTAGAAGCATATTTAAAATAGTATTCATATATTTTTCTCCTTAACATTTTACTTTATAATATTAATCCTAAAGACGTATGACCCAAATCTATGATTTTACCTTAATTTCTATAGCCTACCCTTTTATATATTTCAATTAAGATTATTGTTATTATAGCTAGAATTAAGTAATGCCAATTATCAGAGGTACTAATAATATTGTCTAGTACTTCTTTACCATAGACCTTCTCTAATATAGTCTGTAGTAACACAGGAACTGCTATAAAGGCAATAATAGCATACATTCCTTTAATGTTGCTTACTGTAGCATAATACTTTTGATATTTTGGAACAGACACTCTCTTTTTCTGTATTTCTCTGGACATGGGAACAATAAATATTGATATAGTATTCGCAATAATAAATTGGCTAATAGTAATGCCTAAATTTGATAAGGACTGACTTAATGCCGCATTTAACAGTGTATTTAGTATCAAAATTAATACTGTCCATTTAATATAGCTTTGAAAAGCATTTAATATTCTGTATCTATTGTCCTTATTATATTCTTCAATAATAGAATCACAAAACACCTCATAATCTTCTCCTATAAATAAATCTATAGGTTTACCCTCAAGCTGTGCTTGGAGCATTATATCTAGAATCTCTTGAAGTACCTCTTCTTTTTCTATTCTCCTTAATGTACTTAAATGAATATAACTAGTTATATTCTTATATAAAGCTAAATAAGAACTATTTAATTTCTTTTGCTGTTTTAGTCTAATTTTCTTAAGCCTGGTTTCAAATAGCATTTCTTATCCCTCCAATACACTGTCAATGTTCTTTCTTATTTCCATCCAACTCTCAATAAATTCTTTTAGTTCTTTTATACCGTCATCCGTTAAATAATAATATTTTCTCATTGGGCCTAATGGCGACTCTTTCATTTTGGAATATAGCAATTTTTTCTTTTCTAATCTAATTAATATAGGATATACGCTGCCTTCAGATACTTCTTTGAAGCCATGTCCTTCTAATCTTTCACATATTTCATATCCATATGTCTCATGCCTACTAACTATCATTAATATGCAGCCTTCAAGTAGACCTTTCAACATTTGTGTATCTTTAGCCATTTCATCACCTACTTTGCATTGCATAATAGTCTTTGATTATTATCATATATTAACTACTATGTATTGTCAAGTAGCGAAGAATATATTTCCACAACATAATACCTTAAAAATCAAACTTGTCCTCCGAATATTTATAACATAAGAAAACACATTAAAAGGAAGCAGTACAAAGCTATAGTAGTATAAGAAAATTAGCTTAGTTGAAAATAAAAATTAAGCCCCATTTGACTATAGTATCCCGTCAAGGAAACATGTCAAATGAGGCTTTTTAAAAATTTTAACTTGTGTATATGAGCTTTATCACTTCTTCAATACTTGGCTCTTCAACTTTAAAGTCGTCTATTTCAAAATTGTTAAAAAGGGTTTTTGCTATATCTGAGATTTCTTTTTTATCCTTTATATTTAGCACCAGTTGAGATTTATCAGCATCATAAATTCCTGAGTATTGAGATATTATCTCACTAAATAATGTGTCATAGCCATTACGTTTCACCTGTGCAACGACTCTGATTGGTAATTCTCCTACGGTTTTTAGATCTTCAACATTACCTTTATAGACAATATCCCCATGATTAAGAACTAGCATTTCATTGCACAACTTTTCTATGTCTTTCATATCATGTGTCGTTAAAAATATAGTCTTTCCTTGCTTATTGATTTCCTGTAAGAAATCTACAACCTTGTGCTTAGACACTACATCTAAACCAATAGTAGGTTCATCAAGAAAAAGTATATCTGGATCATGGATCATGCATGCCCCTAGCTCAGCTCTCATCCTTTGACCTAAACTAAGCTGTCTTACAGGTTGTTTTAAAATATCTTGAAGGAACAGTCTATCTATCAGGTATTCTAACTGTCTTTTATATTTTTTTTCATCTACTTTATAGATTCCTTTAAGTAGTTCATAAGTGTCAATGACAGGCAAGTCCCACCACATCTGTGTTTTCTGCCCAAAAACTACGCCTATGTTCTTTACATATCTTTTTCTATCTTTATAAGGAACATACTCCCCTACTTTAACCATCCCATCACTTGGAGTCATAATTCCTGTTAGTATTTTAATAGTTGTTGATTTACCAGCTCCATTTGGTCCTACATAGCCTAAAAATTCACCTTTTTTGACTGTAAAATCAATTCCCTTAAGAGCTTCTACTTTTCTTTTATTTCTTCTAAGAAAGTTTTTTTAAGTTTGGGTTTTTTATCTATGAATTTGAAATCAGATAACATGGACGATGTTGAATTATTTATTTATAAGAAAAACTGATTATGAAATTTGTAATAGTCTCAGAAAAAAAATGGAATAGGGATATTATTGAAAAGTTGAAAATAGAA
>CAZUFW010000041.1:6299-27448 GCA_964619895.1 uncultured Clostridia bacterium
TTTTTCTCATATATAGTATATTCTTTTTTTAGTCCTTTTACAGTGATAAATTCCATGATTCTCCCTCCAATCATTTTCAATCTGAAACTCTAAGTATACAATAGAAATATTAAGCGAACATTTATACTCTTTATGTTCCTGTACTTGAATACCTCTTGATCCCTGAACTCCAAATAAAATAAGTAATAGGGGTCATGGCAACTACCACAAATAAAGGTGCTAGTAAGTAAAGTATATTTTCAGATCTCCCAGTGTAATATACCAAAGGATAGTAACTTACAGAGAAGAAAGGAATGATGAATGTCAAAATACTACTAAATAACTTATTGTAAATTGATGCAGGATACTGAGCTGCTGTTCTCGATGAGTAGTGCCCTAGAATTACAATGTCTTCATTTTTTCCTGTCCAAAAGGCTACGGCCGCAAGTATTATACCTATTTGCGTATTGATTATTACAGAAGCTAATAATAGGAATGGTAAATAAAAATAAAAGCTATTGTCTACAAATGAGCACCTTTGCATCCCCCATATCCCAACAACTAATGCTTGAGCTACCATCCCAAGCCTTTTTAAATCTGTTTTCTGTAGCATAACTTGTACAAGTGCGGATGCAGGTCTAATAAGAAGTGTATCAAATTTGCCTGAAAGTACTAACAACTCAAAGTTATTGAACCCATCACCTATGAATCTATAAACTCCAAAGCCGAACTCTGTAATTGCATACATTAAAGCAATCTCATAAAGTCGCCACCCGTTAATACTTTTAAAACGCATCAATATTAATACAGTGATTAAAAAGTCTCCTACGATAGCTATATTGCCAAGTAAATTAATAAAAAAGTCAAACCGATACTGTGCTTCGCTTCTAAAAGAAGCCTTAAATAGAGTTAGAAAGAGTCTCATTTTAACCTCCTTGAATAGCCATCTTTTTTGTCAACCGTGCTGTTAGTGAATAGGCAATAATAAACAAGAATACTATCCACATCCATTGATGTAGACAGGCGTCTAGCAGATTAAATTGCCCTTGATAAACTGCGGTAGGTACATATGAAGTATACGCGAAGGGTAAGCTCATTGCTATTTTTTCAAAAAAATCAGGATAGTATTTTAGATTAATGAATGCACCACTAAACAATGTACCCGAAAAATAATAGAGCATCTGAACACCATTAATAGATAAAAACTTAATACTCCAAAGTCCAATAAAATAGTTAATTAAAAACGATATAAGTATCCCGTTAAATAATGTTATTAAGTATGGTAAAATCTGATGAATACTAGGAAATGAAACTCTCATTACTAAGACGCCGAAAAGAAAAATAGGTATTGAACGAAATAAAAAGTTATAGGTAATATGACCTAAGATTTCAAAGAAGCTGCCATATAGCAGTCCGTATGGTCTAAGCATCTCGTATGCAATAGAGCCATCTCGAACTTTTTGAGGTATGTAGCATCCGTAAGGAAGGAACATCACAAGCCATAGTCCAGCTTGATTGACCATTAAGTAGGTTACTGCTTCCATGCCTTCCTTTGTGTTTCCCAACACGGCAAGCCAGATTCTAACGTTGATATAGCCGAATATTATGCTGCCAATATTATTAACTATATGATTTAGCAAATAGACACGGTCTCTTCCAAAGGATTTCTTTGCAAGCTCTAATCCTCTAAAAATATCAATCACCCCCGTTATTAAGTTGTGAGTAAAAGTACGTGAAATGCGATTTTCATTGGGGTAGATAAGGTCCCAATAGCGAATAGATTATCAGTATATCATACAATTTTTGTATATACAACATGCTTTGTTTGAAAAAATTTGAATTGAATCAAAAAATAAAAACTAAGAAGATACAAAGTATTTTCTTAGTTTTAGATGCTTAATTTCTAATTATAATAAAAAATGTTCCTCTAGTATTGTTATTTGGAATAAAAGCAAACTTGGTTTAAACCATTTAGATATGCTGCTCCTGCAATGGTTGTACCGTAGAATAATACTGGCTTTCCTATATTTAAGAAATTTAATATAGTGCCATTGGTTAATGTGCTGCCTGTCACCATTAGTATATTAGCCCAATCAACAACATTCTTCATGTCTTTCTTTCCGTCTTCTATTAGTATGTCATACTTTACTTTTCCTACATTGTTTTTATCTAAATCTAAAACTCTCAGCTGAAAGTCTTTCCTTAGATTATCAATTATTGCAGGCTGAAATCCTATTACTCCAATCTTGACATTACCGTGTTCTTGCATAATATGTTTGGCTAAATCTTTTCCACACTTTTCTGGTTCGTCGTTTTTGCAGTGTATAGTATTGCATATAAGATTTAGGTGCTTTAAAATAGCATTTAAAGATGCTATGAATAATACTTTATTATGATTATCTGATAAATCCAGACTCATTATATCTTTAATATTACCATTAAAAACTGTAGGAGCGTCTGTATATGCTTGACCTATTGCACCTTTAAAGTTTGCTTCTACTAAAACTTCTTTTCCATTTAAAAGAGGATAGTCTTTCCTAGAAGTTATTCCAATAGCTTCTTCCGGTGTTAATACAGCTGTTGAAATATTAACACTCTCTTCATCTAAATTGTGTTCTTCAATAATGTTTTTAAGTTTATTCCACAAATCTTTGTAAAAGTCCATTTTTACCCCACCTTTTTTTCTGTATTGTTAAAAAGTCTGACAAAAAACATGAATGTGTTTTGCTGAAAATATGATTAGTTTCAGACACTAAGTTTAATTTCCCATTATCCATTATGCCAATTCTATCTGCTAAAAATATGGCTTCTTCTATATCATGGGTTACATGTATTATTGTTGGCTTAAACTCTTTATGTATATTCTTGATTTCTTCTTGAAGCATTAATTTAGTCATCATATCTAATGCGCTCATTGGCTCATCTAAAAGCAGTATTTCAGGGGATATTATAAGAGCTCTTGCTAGGGCAACTCTTTGTTTTTCTCCTCCACTTAAGCTGCTTGGATATCTATTCAATAAATGACTTATATTAAGCACTGACATTAAATAGTTTAGCTTCTTCTGTATAATGTCTTTGCTTTCTTTTCTCATTCTTAATCCGAATGTTATATTGTCCTCAACGGTCATGTGAGGAAATAGCTCGTAGTTTTGATAAACAAATCCTATGTTTCTCTTTTCAGGCGGAAGGGAAATCATATCATTATTATTATAGCATATGCTTCCCTCTCTAGGACAATAAAGCCCTGCAATAGTTTCTAGCAATACTGTTTTACCAGAGCCGCTAGGTCCTAAAATCACAAAATATTCTCCTGATTTTATTTCAATATTTATGTCACTTAAAGAAAATTGTCCTAGTTTAAGATTTATATTTTTTATCTCTAGCATATAAACCATCCTTTTTTCATCATGCTGAGTTTCTTCTTTCTATAATTTCAAATAACAATTGTGATATCAAGGATATTATTATAAGAATTGTTGCAGTTCCAATTGCTATATCTAAATCCCCAGTAGACATATTAAGGAATATTGCTGTAGGAAGTACTTCCGTTTTCATTCTTGTAGTTCCTGCAAGCATAATTACGGCTCCAAACTCTCCTAATGCCCTCGACCATGTAATTATTACAGAAGAAAATAGACTGCTTTTTATTGATGGAATAGTTATATGAATGAATGACTGCCACTTATTGCAACCCAAAGTTCTTGCAATAAACTCCATTTTATAGTTTGATTCTTCTATAGCAGTTTTAAGTATCTTCACCATAAAAGGAAGGTTCACAAATACTTGGGCAGCAATTATACCCTTCTTTGTAAAGACAAAGTCTATGCCAAGTTTAGATAAAAAGCCTCCTATACCTGAATTCCCTAAAAAAAGCAACAGTGCTATACCAGATATTAGGTGCGGTAAGGACGCTGGTAAAAAAATCAAAATTGAAATGATATTTTTTGTTCTCAATTTAAGCCTTGCTAAAGAATAGGCTGCAGGTAATGAAAAAAACAGACATATTAATGTTGATATGCTTGATGTAATCAAGCTTAATTTGATGGAGAATATTATTTCCTGCGACTTGATGCACTTTATTATACTAGTAAACCCTCGCCCTATTAATAGAGCAAGGGGGATAAATGTAAATATTAAAACTAAAGCTAAAGATACTATTGAAAAATAAAGAAAGAATTTATTTCGCATTTACAACCAATCCTCGTATTTACTTTACAGGTGGAAAGCCATATTTTTTGAATATCTCTTTTCCTTTTTCTGAACTGACAAAATCAGCAAATTTCTCTGCTTCATCAGCATGTTCTGTAGCTTTAAGTATACCTACTGGTATTATTTGAATTATATTAACATCTTCAGGTATTGGAACTAATTCAATATCTTCATTTCCAAAAGCAGAGTCTTCTGTAACTATTGCAGCATCAGCATCTTTTGATGTTAAGTGTACTATAAGTTCATTTACTGTTGCTGTTTTAGAAACCACATTGTCATTTATACCTGTTAATCCTGTTTTTTCAATTAACTTTTGGCTAGTTTCTCCTATTGCATTAGCTTTTTCGTCACCTAAAACTACTTTTACTCCTGATTTTGCTAAGTCTTCAAGCCCTTTTATTCCTAATGGATTTCCCTTTTGAACTCCTATTATAGGATTATGGTATGCTACTTCCTTACCTTCTTCAGCAAAGCCCTTTTCCTTTGCAGTCTCGTAAGCTTTTTTTGAACCTACTATGAAAACATCTCCCTTGTTAGTAAGCTCAATTTGTCCTAATAATTGTGTAGAACCAGCAAATACATATTCTATCTTTATTCCAGTTTCCTCTTCAAATACTTGTGCGATTTCAGTCATAGGATTCTTTAACCCTGCTCCACTATAGACAAGAAGGGTTGTGTCTTTAGATACTTCTCCAGCAGTTTGTTGTTCAGAATTGACATCATTCACCGTTTTATTTGTATTGCTACATGCTGCAATGGAAATTGTAAGTATCAATACAAAACATAACAAAGCTAATTTTTTTGTAATTTTCATATGTATCTCTCCTCCATACTATTAATTGGCGTTATTCTTTTGAATGCATAACGGCTATTAATAGTATAATAAAAGAGTTTATGCTTGTCAATAAATTAACTTTTATATCATCAATAATTTGAGATATGTTTTTGTCTTTAAAATAGTATTCTTAAATAGTATAATATGGGAAATGGTAATAATAATGCAAAGGAAGTGTTCATATGGATAGAGCTATATTCAATGATATGATAGATAAAATTAGTCATGAAAATATATTGAACTTAGTCTTAGTTAAAGATGGAGAGATGATTGTTGATTATAATAAAAAAGATGAATACAAAGATAAGAAATTTAAAATTAACTCCTGTACTAAAAGTATAGTATCAGCTCTTATAGGAATAGCAATAGACAACAGGCTGATAGAAAGTGTTAATCAACCTATTTCTGACTTTTTTCCTGAACTGAAAACTGATGGTGTTGATATGAGAAAAAGAGACATTACAATACATCATCTTCTTACTATGACTAGCGGCATATCTTGGCCTGAATTTAGAAACTGGGGGTTTATATCAAGCTTAGTTAACAGCAATTATTGGGTTAAATTTATTTTAAATAGACCTATGGAGCATAGCCCTGGTGAAATATTTAATTATAGTTCTGGTGGTTCTCATTTATTGTCTGCTATAGTCAGCAAGGCTACAGGTATGAATGCTTATACATATGCACAAAAGCATATTTTTGAACCATTGGATATAAAAAATCTCACTTGGATGTCTGATCCTCAAGGTAATAGCAATGGCGGTTTTGGCATAGAAATGTCTGCCTATGATATGGCTAAAATAGGAAGTCTTTATTTAAATAAAGGGAAAATAGAAAAAGATTCATTAATCCCAGAGTACTGGATCAATGAATCTACAGAACCTAAAATATCAGTATCAAGAGCACTAGTCCATTACGGATATCAATGGTGGATTACTGATTTATCATTTAAGAAAACATCTAATTCTGCGTATTTTGCTATGGGTAATGGGGGACAGTTTATTTTTGTAGTTCCTAGTATGAATATGGTTGTTGTATTTGTTTCAGATAATTATGAGGATTCATTTAGGCCTATTTACTATATGAAAAAGTTTGTGTTGAGGATGTTTTAGCTTACATTATATCTTTATAACATAGATACCAGTCTATGCAACGCAAGCCCTCTTCTCCTGCTTTTCTTCTCAGCAGTTCTTCATAAGTCTGTGGTGCTGGGACCACAACTGGGCAACCTGGAACCCAATCAGCAGGAGTTGCTACTTTTTCTCTGTCTGAAATTTGAAGTGCATCAACAATACGAATCATTTCTGGTATGTTTCTACCATTTGTAAGAGGATAAACAAGTATGGCCCTAATAATCTGTTTATCATCTATGAAAAATACATTTCTAACGGTTTGCGTAGTACTTGCCTCAGGAGCAATCATGCCGTAGAGTCTTGCAATACTTCCATCTCTGTCAGAAATTATTGGGAATGGTATTTGAACTCCTGTATTTTGATATATATTATAAACCCAGGCTAAATGAGAAGGATTGCTGTCTATACTCAATCCTAATAATTGTGTATTTCTCTTTACAAATTGATTATTATGCTTTGCCAAAGCAATGAATTCTGTAGTTCAGACAGGAGTAAAATCTCCTGGATGTGAAAAAAGAACTACCCATTTGCCTTTGAGACTTGAAAGCTTAATTGGTCCAAAGGTTGTTTGGGCAGTAAAATCAGGGGCCTTCATTCCTATTTTGAGACAATTGTTCTCCATCATAGCATTTCACCACCAAATATATATTGATTTCTCAGTATATATTATGAATTATCAATTCTAATGGTGAAAAGAGAGAATCTAAGAGCTGTTGGCTATTGGATAAATTTAGACAGCAAAAGCTAACTACTCTTTTTTCTAGATGATATATCTACCCATACTGCTAGTAATAAAACTAGTCCCCTTACAATCAATCTTTGAGTCGTACCGACATCTAATAAAAGCATGCCATTATTTAGAGTAGACATTACTAGGGCACCTATAATAGCCCCTACTATAGTTCCTTCTCCTCCTAGTGTACTAGTTCCTCCAATAATTGCTGAAGCAATAACATCAAGTTCCATACCCTGTCCTGCAGATGCTGCTGCTGAACCGACTCTCGCTGTGTAGATAATGCCACCAATGGCACCTAAAATACCTGATGATATAAAAATCCATAATGTCCTCTGTCTAATATTAATTCCTGACAATTTAGCAGCCTCACGATTTCCACCAATAGCATATACATGACGACCAAAGGTTGTTTTTGTAGTAAGAAATACATAAAAGCTTCCTATAGCCATTAATAACATTATAGAATAAGGTATTCCTAGGTATAGAGCCATTATAGAAAATATTGCTATAATTAAAAGGCTTACTAGACCAATCTTTAATAAAAATAGATTTCTTGGTAAAACTGTAAATCCATAATTAATTCTTCCTTTTCTTTTTCGAAATTCAAAGAATAGGTACCCGATTAATACTAGAATTAAAATAATTAAGGTCGTATCATGAGGAAGTAAATCCTTTGGTGAATTTGTTATAAACAATGTAGGTATATAATCCTGACCTATTTTATTGAAAATATTGCTTGTTGCAATTGTTTCACCCTTTGTAACTCCCAATAGCAATCCATTAAAAATCATCATACCTGCTAAAGTAACAATAAATGCAGGAACACCGCGGTATGCAATCCAGTAGCCCTGCCAAAGTCCTATTAGAGCTCCTACCATTAATGTAATGAATATAGCTGGTATTATACCAAAACCAAATTTTGCTTGAAGAATAGCAGCTATAGCTCCTGTTAATCCAACAACAGCTCCAATCGATAAGTCTATATGTCCAGCTACAATCACTAGTACTACTCCACAAGCCAAGATAGCAATATGAGCTGTTTGTAGGAATAATGTTGAAAGGTTTCTCGGTGTTAAAAATGCATTGCTTAGTAATGAAAAAATTAACATAATACTTATTAAAGCTATAAACATTGTATATTGTCTTATATTATTTTTTAAAGAAAGCTTAACAATCTCTATTGCACTTTGCTTTATTTCTGTTTTATCTGTCATGAATCACACCCTCCTTTATAACGTCATAGAAGAACTTAGACTACTACCAGTTGCATAATACATGACTTTTTCTTGATTTGCTTCTTTCCAATCCAATTCTGCTGTTATTTTGCCTTCGTGCATAACCAGTATTCTATCGCTCATTCCAAGTATTTCAGGTAGTTCAGAAGAAATCATAATAATGCTTACTCCTTGTTCTACTAGTTCATTCATAATATTATAAATCTCATATTTAGCACCTACATCGATTCCTCTAGTAGGTTCGTCCAAAATTAGTATTTTAGGATTAGCCATGAGCCATTTAGAAATAACTACTTTCTGTTGATTCCCTCCACTTAGATTTCGTGTCCTCTGTTCTATAGATGGTGTTTTTATTTTTAATGCATCTACATAATGATTTGAGACCTTAATTTCTTCATTCTCATTTATGATATTAAGTTTTGAAATTTTCTTAAGACTTGGAAGAGTAATATTTTCTTTTATATCCATCATCATGATCAAACCATTCTTTTTTCTATCCTCTGAAAGATAGCATAATCCCTTTTCTATGGAATCCCTAGGTTCTTTTATAACTACTTCCTCTCCATCTATGTAAATCTTACCTAATTTATTTACTCCATAAGCCCCAAATAGGCTCATCATCAATTCAGTCCTTCCCGCACCCATGAGTCCTGCAATTCCAAGAATCTCTCCTTTTCTAGCATGGAAATTAACGTTGTCTATTACTTTTTTATCTGGCAGCTCTGGATTATAAACATTCCAGTTCATTACTTCTAGCACAGTTTCACCAGGATTATGCTGAACTCTAGGAAATAGCTGGGTTATTTCTCTGCCAACCATTGCAGTAATGATCCTTTCCTGCCCAGCTTTTTTGTCATTAGCAAAGGTATCTACGGTTCTACCGTCACGTAGAATAGTTATAGTATCTGCTATTTCCTTTACTTCCTTTAGTTTATGAGAAATATATATGCAGGTAATCCCCTCTTCTTTTAGCTTTCTAATTATGTTCAAAAGATTTTCACTGTCATTCTCATTTAATGCTGCAGTAGGTTCATCTAGAATTAATATGTTTACTTTCTTCGAAATTGCTTTAGCTATTTCTACAAGCTGTTGTTTTCCTATTCCCAAATTAATTACCTTTGTATCTGGACTTTCTGTTAATCCTACCTCATCTAAAAATTTCTTTGCTTCTGACATAGCTTTATTCCAATTAATAACTCCATGTCTGTTAAACTCATTTCCTAAATAGATGTTTTCGCAAATATTCATTTGCTTTACTAGTGTAAGCTCTTGATAGATAATTCCAACTCCAGCAGATTCACTATCCTTAATATTTACAAACTTCTGTTCTTTGCCATAAATCATTATTTCTCCTTCATATGTTCCATAAGGATAAACACCGCTTAAAACTTTCATCAAGGTAGACTTTCCTGCACCATTCTCTCCTACTAGAGCATGAATTTCCCCTTTTTTAACTTTAAAATTTACACAGTCTAATGCCTTGACACCAGGAAATTCCCTTATAATATTCTTCATTTCCAAGATATATTCACTCATATTTCACTGCCACCTTTCTAAAAGAGAGAGGAATAACCATAAGCTATTCCTCTTACCATCTACTAAGAACCTAATATTACTTTAAGTCTTCCTCTGTTATGTATCCACCATCTACTAGCATGGATTTTAAGTTATCTTTTGTTACAATCTTAGGCTCTAGAAGAACAGAAGGTACATTGATTTTTCCATTGTCTACCTCGCCATTGGTCGATATCTTTTCGCCTTTTGCAAGCTTAATTGCTATATCAATAGCTTCTGCACCTAAATCTCTTGTATCTTTAAAGATAGTCATGGATTGTGTTCCTTCCATTATTCTCTTTGCAGCTGCTTTTTCCGCATCCTGTCCTGTTATAGGTACTTTACCTGCTAATCCTTGCGCTGCCAGTGCTTGTATAGCTGCACCTGCAGTTCCATCGTTTGGAGCTAATATAGCATCTACTTCATTGTTGTTTGCCGCCAATGCTGCTTCAACTATTTTCAATGCATTTTCAGGCACCCAGTTTTCCACTGCCTGTTCAGCAATGACTTTTATCTTTCCTGAATCAATTAAAGGCTGTATATATTTCATAGCTCCTTCTTTAAATAACTTTGCATTGTTGTCTGTTGGAGCTCCCGACATGATAATATACTTTCCTTCCTTTACTTGTTCAGTTATATATTTTCCTTGAAGCTCTCCTACCTTCACATTGTCAAAAGACAAGTAGATGTCAAGCTTATCAGTGTTTGTTATAAGACGATCATAGGAGATTACTGGTACTCCTTCTTTGTTTGCCTTGTCTACTAGTGTAGCTGCAGCTGCAGCATCATGTGGTGCTAAAATAAGTACATCAATTCCTTGAGTTAATAATGATTCTACTTGTGTAATTTGTTCCTGCATATTAGCATCAGATATTTTTACTATTAGTTCGATACCTTTTTCCCTTGCTACCTGCTCCATTTTTTCCTTATCTCTTACCCATCTTTCTTCTCTTTGTGTTGGTAAAGATAAACCTACCTTAATTTTATCCCCTGAAGATGTTTGTTTACCTGATGTAGAATTGCTACAGCCAATAAATAACGTCGCAATTAGCAATACTGTCATTAAAACTGCTACTAACTTTTTACTCTTCACTACAAATATCCCCCTTTTTAAGTTCATATTTGTTCTTTAAGAACTTATGTACCAATTCTTTTATCTATGCCTTTTGCCCTCTATAACATTTTGGGAATTTCTTTAATGTTTTGCCTTTTTTTATTATGACAAAATATTTCATAGTAGTTTTTTAAGATAAAAAAATACAGTCCAAATCCAACTATTAGTTGTATCTAAACCGTATTTTATAAGTAAGGATTTATTTAGCTTTAGGCAGAATAGAGCTTCTATCTAGAATCTATATGTCACTCTCCTGAATTTCTATAAACTTCATCTCTCATATGAAAGCCATCTTTTAGAATAGTTTCATCTATATTATTACGATCTACTGCTATAGGCTCTAAAATATAGAAAGGAACATTGTATTTTCCATCATAAATACTATTTAGAGTAATGGGTTCTTCTCCCTTAGCTAGAATAATAGCGATATTAGCCGTAACTTCTGCAAGCCTTTCAATAGGCTTATATACAGTCATTAATTGGGTTCCTTCTACGACCCTTTGGCATGCAGCTAGATCGGCATCTTGACCTACTACTACAGTTTTTCCCGCCATTCTATGCTCAGACAAAGCCTCAATAGCTCCATCGGCTAAGCCATCATTGCCCGCAATAATTGCATCTATTACAATATTCTTTTGGAGAAGTTCGTCAGTGACTCTAAAAGCATATTCTTTCATCCAGTTAGGCGCCCATTCTTCAGATACTATGGTTACAAGACCCTTATTAACCTTTGGTTGCAAAACTTTATCATATCCTTCTTTAATCATCTTTGTATTATTATCACTAGTTGCACCATTAATAATTAGAACCTTTCCTCCAGATGCATAATTTAATGCATATTGAGCCATCAATTCTCCTACTCTTTCATTGTCAAAAGATATGTATAAATCAACATTAGATTTTAAAACTAACCTGTCATAAGAGATTACCTTGACACCTTGTTTTTTTGCCATTTCAACAGCAGCAGCAGCTTTTTCTAAATCGTTTGGGACTAAAATAAGAACATCGATTCTCTGATTCAGAAGATACCTAACCTGCTTTAATTGGTCTTGATCATCATTATTAGCATTTTGAACGATAATATCCGCGCCCAGCTCCTTTACTTTTGCCATTAGTATATCCCTGTCCCTGATCCATCTTTCTTCCTTTAATGTCCCCAATGAAAATCCGATTTTAACTTTGTTGTCCACAATTTCTATTCTATTTTGTAAACTAGTCTCCTTATCTTTTGAAAAATATAGTTCTTTCAAAATAAAATATAAAATAATGGCTAATATGATTGTCAAAAACAATGAAATTACTTTTTTAAGTATCTTGTAATCTATCATTTAATCACCTCTTCAGACAACAAGCTTACTCTATATTCTGATGGGGTAATTCCAGTTGTTTTTTTAAATATTTTACTAAAGTAGTTAGGGTCACTGTATCCAATTTGAAAACATATTTCTTTAATACTAATTCTCTCATTCTTTAATAATTCTTTAGATTTTTCTATTCTCAATTCAGTAATATAATCAACAAAATTCTTTCCTAATGAATCTTTAAAGTATTTGCTAAAATAGTGATAACTCATATTCGTTTCCTCTGCTACATCACGTAACGTAATATTCTCGTTATAATTATCATGTATATACTTTACTGATTTGGCAATTAATCCGCTAAGTTCCCTTTCTCTTAGCTCATTTATTCTTAAAGCAATATTCCTCAAGTAGCTTAAGCAGCTTATTTGTATTTCCTTCAAATTATGAATCTCTAAAAGCTTTGTGATGTAGTTTCGTCCTCTCATATTACTCTCTTCATGGGAGCCAGGAATTTCTTTTTCTAAATCAATAATTAATTCAATGAGCTTCGACTTTATCTTTCCTATATCATTCTTATAGTTTGTTTCAAGCCACCAAAATATCTCCTGGAAAATTTCCAACGCTGTATGGATATCTCCTGTTAAAATTGTATGAATAAAAACTTTCTCTTTGTTAATTGGGTAAATATCTACTCTATCTAGCATAAAATTTATGTCTTCATAGTAGGAAATTTTATCTTTCCCTGACACAACTGCTGCTGTGTAGGCTTCGTTATAGGATTGTAGGAAAAATTCTATGTTATAAGGCTTGCCTATACCAATTCTATAATTGATCCTAAAGCTATCTTGAATTCGCTCTTGGATTTTTGATAATATATCTATTATTTTACTTTTTATTTCCATTGTATTTGAATCTCTTGCTATAGGTACATAAAAGACAATTCGATTCAGCATCAAAGGTCCCACAAGACATGAATGATGAGCTTTTAATTCGGTACTGAATATATCATAAAATTTCTGTTTATCAATACTATGCTTTAGCCTCTCTGCTTCTATCTCACTTTCAAAATCCTCTAAGATAATCACTGCTACATATCCATATTCAAGAACTACTCCGAAGGTCTCTTCATAAAATTCTAGATCCTCTACAACCTTTCCGTTAAACATTTGAGAGTAAATAAACTGATTCTCCAAATGCGGAATTATCTTATTTATTTTTTCTCTTAGCAATAGTTCTCTTTGAATGTTGGCTCTTTTTGAAGCTAGGATTTTATCAATATTTTGAATTGTTTCAATGACCTTATTCTTACTAATTGGTTTTAAAAGATATTCGTACACTCCAAGATTGATTGCATCCTTTGCGTAATTAAAGTATTCATAGGCAGTGATGATAACGAAAATAATATCCTTATTTGTATTTCTTATTTGCCTAATAGCTTCAATCCCATCTATACCAGGCATACGTATATCCATAAAAATAACATCAGGCTTTAAATCAAGTGCTTTTTCGATGACCTCTCTTCCAGACATGGCAGTACCTACTATCTCCACATCATGAAGGTATCTATCTATAATAAATTTTATAGAATCAATTACTAAGTATTCATCATCAGCTATTAAAAGCTTCATCACGGCAAACCACATCCTCACAATATGGTATTTTTATAACGACTCTTGTGCCTTGACCAATTTTGCTTTGTATTTGAAAAACCTCTTTTATATCTGTAATATTATAAAAAAGTCTAAGTCGATTAATTACATTATGAGTACCTATTCCTGTTACGTGCATTCTTGAAATATTTCTTTTGTCATCAAGGGATATAATAGACTGTATAGTATCTTCGTTCATTCCTAATCCATTATCAATTACTTCAATTAGGATCTTATCATTGTCTTTTTTAACATTTAGATGAATCTCTCCTGTTCTTTCCAAGTTTTCAAGCCCGTGAATAAATGCATTTTCAACGACAGGTTGAATAATGATGCTAGGAACCTCTATTTGTAGAACAGATTCATCTATATCCATAAAAAAGTTAATTCTATCTCCAAATCTAGTCTTTAAAATATACATATAATTTTTCACATACTTTATTTCATCTTCTAAGGTTACTGGTTCGTCTAGTTTTTTTAAATTGTATCTGAAAAGTTCTGCAACATTTTCAATAAATTCTGTAGACCGATCTGCCCCTTCCATCATAGAAATCTGAGATGCAGCATTCAAAGTGTTAAAGAGAAAATGAGGATTAATTTGAGATTGAAGTGATTTTAACTCTGCATCCTTTAGCAAGCTTTTCATCTCTAAATATTGCATTTCTTGTTCTTTTAGTTTTTTTCCCATTTCAGCTTGCTTTTTCATGTCATCGATATAGTTCTTAATGCTAATAGTCATTTCATTAAAAGTCTTAGCAAGTATGTTTATTTCGTCATCAGCCTGAATTTTAACAGGCTCTATGTCAAAATATCCTTCAGATATTTTTTCTGCTGAACGTGAAAGTGCAATTATAGGCTTTGTTAGTCTGTATGTAAATAGTATTGAAAGGAAAATATTTAATATTACAGTTCCAATAATAATTAAAAGATTTAAATAGCTAACATAGGTCATATTTTTAGTTATCATAGCATATTTCTGTGAACCTTTTTGAAGCTTTCCGTTAAGTAAGTTATTGATATAAGTTTTAATATATTCGCTAATTTCATTAGAACGAGTAAAGTGTGCTATATATTCACTGCTAATCCTGCCCCTTTTCGCCTTTACTGCGTTGTCTGTTTCCTTTAGTAACTCTTCTATCATAAATCCAATGTCTTTCAGCATGAGTTGGTCTAAATCATAAATGGAATCTCTAGGTATGGCTTTTGCTTTTTCTTGAAGCTCATTGTAAATCGTGTAGTAATTCAGCAATGCTTCTGATGACTTTGAAGTAAGATAATCTTCCATCTCTGTAATGAGCAAGTTTACATCATTATTTAAGCTATTAAGATATATATAATCAGTTATTATTGAACTTAGTCTTGTAAGAACCACTCTTGCATTGTAATAAGAAAATACACTAGTTATACCCAATAATATTGTAGTTATTAAAAAATAGATAATTAATCTTTTTCTTATACCTGTAAATTTTAATATACTATTTTTCATATGCCCACCAACTATTTAGCTATTTTAACTTCATTATGTATTCTTCTAAATTTGACTTTTCAATAATTTTTACTCCTGTATCTATGAAAGCTGAGACGTTATTATCTTCTTTTATATCCATCATAGCTTTTATACTCTCGTAGCCCATTTTATAGGGATCACTCATAACAGTACCATAGATAATTCCTTTTTTTATATATTCCAAAATGTTTTTAGTATCTCCATAGCCTACCAAAGTAATATTTCCAACTCTATTGTGATCAACTATTAACTGAGCGGCTCCTAAAGTATCAACGGAGTTTGTAGTAAATATTGCATCTATCTCTGGATAATTATTTATAATGGACTGCGTTATTTCTTCAGAGCTTAAAATTCCCATTTTAGAAGTAAATGTTTTCACAACCTCCATGTTTGTTTGATCTTTAATAGCGCTCAAGAATCCACTAATTTTTAAATTTTGACTAGCTGTATCTGGCTCATAATCATTACTTATTATAATAGCAATATTAGCTTCCTTGTCAGTAGCTTTTATCATCAACTTTGCTGCTTCTGTTCCTAATAAAAAGCTGTTAGTCCCAACGAAAGTGTTTTTATTGCTACTTTTATCGTCATTCTCAATAGTAATAACCGGAATACCTTTGCTATAAGCCTTATCTATTAGTTCAGTAAAGTTTGAATCATTAGATACATGTGTTATTATTCCATCTACATTTGAAAGAATGGCTATATCCAGATACTTTAATTCTTCTTTTGAATTGTTAAATCTAGGCGCATTGAACTCTACAGCCACATTATAATCCTTAGCGGCATTTTCAGCCCCTAATCTAATTTCCTTCCAAAAGGGATCCACAAGGTTTTGCCCTACAAAATAAAAATGATATCTAGCCTTTGATTGAAAAAACGTTGTGTCTTCCTTTTGAATAAAATATAGGATAATGCTAGTAATAGCAATTAAAACTATTAGTATAGGAATAATGTGTTGTCGTATCATCCGTAGAAATCTTCTAATGACTTTCATTCAAAAAGCCTTCCCCTCTAAAAATCTTGTATCTAATAACTATGTTTTCATATTCTTAGCTAACTCCCAGAGTGATGTAAAAGTATCATGCTTAGCAGTGAGACAGAATATTTACAATATTCTATAATTGCTTAAGATTTCCTTTTATTTTATTAAGTGATATTAAAATTGAAGAATACACTTTTGTTTACTACTCTCAATAGCTAATTCGATAATTTTTATAGTGTTTCTTCCTTCTTCTGGCTTTACTTCTAACGTTGCTGTTCCTTTAATAGCTTCATGTAAATTTCTGTAAAAGCTTCTATAATCACCTATAGAACTTTCAACCTTTCCTCTAAAATGAAGACCTCCTATCTCCGTATTCAGAGTTCCCCATAGAGATTCTGGTTCTTTTCCCCAATCATCTAAATCCTTAGGTGAATACCCCTTTTTCAATGCTTCCTCTTGTGTATCCATGCCGTGTTTCATGAAAGAACCACGATCTCCCATAATTATAAAATGTGGCAAAGGCTCTCTAACAAGCATACCTGCCTTAAGAATAACTTTAAACTTCTCATACCAAAAGGTTGTTTCAAAATAATCATCTATTTTCCCACCTTGACGTTGTATCTTGATATCCCCCATTACCTCTTTTGGGGTTCCAAAAAGGCACAATGCTTGATCAATAAGATGACTACCTAAGTCATAAAGTATTCCCGAGCCTGGATAACTTTCTTCCCTCCAGCTATTTTCCCTAATTGTGTTTCTAAAACGGTCAAAATGTATTTCACATTCTACAATATTACCTAGAAGCTCACTATCAACTATTTTCTTTACTGTTAAAAAGTCGCTATCCCATCTTCGATTCTGGTACACAGTTAGTATTCTGCTCTGTTTATTTGCTAATTCAATCAGCTCATCAGCCTCTTTAGAAGTAACAGTAAATGGTTTCTCTACTACTACATGCTTGTTGGCTAAAAGTGCTTTTGATGCATATTCAAAATGAGAAGTATTTGGTGTAGCCACTATTATTAAATCAATTGAATTGTCTCCTAGCACTAATTCAGGATTTGATACAACTTCTGCCCTAGGATATTTTGTTCTTACTATTTCAATTGTTGAATGCCTATTGGATACAATCTTTGCTAATTCAAAGTTCTCTAAGCTATCAATAATAGGTGCATGAAAAACCCTTCCCGATAGGCCAAAGCCAATGATACCTACTCTTAGTCTTTCCTTCATGCTTATCCTCCTTATTTTTATTACTCATTTTTACATTGTATATATATATTACCATATATATGGCATTTTTCCCTTCTTATCCTTGAACAAAAAAGCTGAGGATTAATCCTCAGCCTGCATCTTTAGTTGTTATTTAGTTCTAGTTAAATATAGCATATGATAGAATAAACCCTGTTAATTAAGTTGGAGGTAATTATAAAATTAATTACCTCCAACTTAATTATTTTACTACCTCTCTACTACAACAGCTGTTCCTTGACCTCCACCTATGCATAGAGTAGCTAGTCCTAGTTTTACATCGCTTTTCATCATTTCATATATTAAAGTTGTAAGGATTCTTGCTCCTGATGCTCCTATAGGGTGTCCTAAGGCAATGGCTCCACCATTTACATTTACCTTTTCTTTGTCTAAACCTAAATCTTTTACTACTGCTAAGGATTGTGCTGCAAATGCTTCATTAGCTTCAATTAAGTCAAGGTCTTCTACAGATATTCCTGCTCTCTCAAGTGCTTTTTTGCTTGCTGGTACTGGTCCATACCCCATAATTTGAGGGTCAAGAGCTGCCGAAGCATATGATTTTATTTTAACTAACGGTTTTAATCCAAGTTTATCAGCTTTCTCCTTTGACATAACTATTAGCATAGCTGCACCATCATTTATTCCTGATGCATTACCTGCTGTTACTGTCCCGTCTTTTTTGAAAGCTGGTTTCAGCTTTGCAAGTTTATCAATAGTCATTCCATGCTTAGGAAACTCGTCAGTATCTATAATTATAGGGTCACCTTTTCTTTGTGGTACTTCAACGGGAACTATTTCATCCTTAAATCGTCCTTCTTTTTGAGCTTTTTCAGCTTTTTGCTGACTTTCTAGAGCAAATTGATCCTGTTCTTCCTTAGTAAGATTCCATCTCTCGGCAATATTCTCAGCTGTTATTCCCATATGATAGCCGTAAAATGCATCAGTTAATCCATCTCGTATCATAGTGTCAGTTATCTTACCATCACCCATTCTTTGTCCCCATCTTGCATTTTCTACAAGATAAGGTGCATTACTCATACTTTCAATGCCTCCTGCCAATACAACATCAGCATCACCTAACATTATGAACTGTGCTGCCATGCTTACAGCCCTTAGTCCAGAGCCACATAGCTTATTAATAGTAATAGCTGGTGTAGTTTCTGGCATTCCAGCTTTTATTGCAACCTGTCTTGCAGAGTTTTGACCTTGTCCTGCTGACAAGATATTACCTATTAAAACCTCATCTATAATATCCGCTGATATTCCAGCACGTTTTATAGCTTCTTTTGCTGCTATAACACCAAGATCTACAGCAGTTAAAGAAGATAAACCTCCACCAAAGTTTCCAATTGGAGTTCTAGCTGCTCCAACAATAACTACTTCTCTCACTAACAAATCTCCCCCTATTCTTTTATCATTATTCTTAAATTAATTTTGCTACAATATGTAACAAGGGAAGACTATAGCCCTCCCTTTAGCCTAATAAAGTCTAATACATTATTTTACTCTATTAATAATATCGTTTAAATCTTCAACAGGTTTTACATTTGCCCATGCCTTTCCATCTTCAGTAACTTTAAGTAAAGACATAGCCTGTGTTCCTAGACGCTGACCATTAGCGTAGCTCACAGTTCCTCCCATAGGGATTTTAAATTCAGCAGATTCCATTGCTTTCATAAAGTTATCCCAGTTAAGTGTCTGCCCTTCTGTTCTCTTAAGTCCTTCACATAGGAAATGTCCAGCTATCCATCCTGCCATAGCAAATGCGTTTCCAGCATAATCTGGCTCACCATAATTAGTCATTCCTTCAACGAAAGCATTAACTTCTTCAGTATCACTTAGGTCAACCCATGCATTTGAATAGATTGGGAATTTATTTGAAGTACTTGCATAGTCAGCAGCAAAGTTTGATATGGTTGTAGCATCAGCATTTGAATATGTTGTAAATACTGGTTTGCTTACACCCTGGCTTATAAGGCCTTTTACTATTGTTGGTAAAGTTGCTTGTATTGAAGCAGCTACAATAACGTCTACATTTTCATTTTTCATTTTTAAAACTGCTGAAGATACGTCTGCGGCGCCTGGATTTATTTGCTCTTTAACAACAGAAAAATCTCCACCAAGTTTCTTGGCTTGATTTTCTACTCCTGCAAGTAAATCTTTTCCTGCGTCATCGTTAGTATAGATAACACCTATTTTCTTTGCATTATGCTCTTCGATTGCTCTTGCAACAATAAGTCTTCCCTCAGTAACATATATTGGCTGAACAGGATATAGACCCTTACCTTTTTCAGGGCTAGTTGCATCTTCGTTATAAAGAGCTGATAGACCTGCTGCAAAATATACAGTTGGTATCCCTGTTTCTTTTAATAGATCAAGAGTAGCTCCTATAGTTGGTGTTCCAAAATGTCCTACAAGTGCAAACACCTTATCATCATTTATTAACTGCTCTGTAAAAGCTTTACCTTTTACTGGGTCAAACTCATCGTCATAATGTATAAATTCAATTTTTCTTCCATCAATTCCACCAGCATCATTTACTTTCTCAATGTACGCTTGTATACCTGCATTAAATGGCACTCCTACAGGTGCAAATGCGCCTGATGTAGCAGCAGCATTTCCTACTTTTATGGTTGTGTCAGTAACCCCCTGAGAAACTGTGGCCTTACTACCACAACCTGATAATGACATTAACACCATTGTAAAAACAAGAATAATGGATATAACTTTTTTCATTACATGACCTCCTAATATTATTATTTTTTATTTTTGTCACCAAGATAGGCTTCTATGAGCTTAGGATCTTTACTAAGCTCTTTTGCATTACCTTCCATTCTTATCTTCCCAACTTCGAGAACATAAGCATAATCTGCAATCTTTAGCGTTTGTAAAGCATTCTGCTCTACGATTAGCACTGTTGTCCCATCTTTCTTTATTTCTTTAATTATTTCAAAAATTCCTCTAACTATTAAAGGTGCAAGTCCTAGAGATGGTTCATCTAATAACAGTAGTTTTGGACTTCCCATAAGTGCTCTGCCTATTGCAAGCATTTGTTGTTCCCCACCTGAGAGAGTTGAGCTTATTTGGTCTTTTCTTTCCTTAAGCACTGGAAAATACCTATACACTTTCTCAAAGTTCTTCATAATTTCTCTTTTATCTTTTACTGTATATGCTCCTGTTAATAAATTTTCTTCAACGGTAAGGTCCCTAAATACCTGTCTTCCTTCAGGGGATTGGATTATTCCTAATGAAGCTATTTTATTTGCTGGCATTCTTGTAATATCGTGGCCAAGGAATTCTATCTGACCACCCGAAGCCTCTAGGATACCTGATATCTTTCTAAGTGTAGTAGTTTTACCTGCACCGTTTGAGCCAAGTAAAGCAACTATTTGACCTTCTTTAACAGTTATGTCTATCCCTTTAAGTGCTTCTATACTGCCATAGTTTACTTTTAAATTTTTAATAATTAATGCATTTTCAGTCATGCTATTCATCCCCCTTTCCTAGATAGGCTGATTGTACCTGCTCATTATCTTGTATCTCTTCAGGTGTTCCTATAGCAAGGAGCTTTCCAAAGGAAATAGCACAAATTCTATCACATAAATCTGTAACAAATTTCATATCATGCTCTACAAGAAGTATTGCACAATTATATTTGTCT
>CAZUFW010000042.1:0-26673 GCA_964619895.1 uncultured Clostridia bacterium
GGGAAAAACGGAGAAAAACTTAAGGAGTATGTTGGCTGGCTAAAGAATAGGATAGAAACTCTAAAAGCTAGAGAAGAAGACACATTTGTTCTTCATATAGATGTTTATGGTACTGTTGGTCTTGCATTTAATAATGATACAGAAAAAATGGCCGACTATCTTTGTGAATTAGGAAAACTTGCATCTCCTTTTAAACTTCGTATAGAAGGTCCAATGGACGTTGAAGATAGAGAAAAACAAGTACAAGCCCTTAAGGATTTAAGAATTGCTCTTAGGGAAAGAGGAAGCAAGGTTGAACTTGTTGCAGATGAATGGTGCAATACATTTGAAGACATTAAACTATTCGTAGATGAAGGCGCAGCAGACATGGTTCAAATAAAGACACCAGACCTTGGAGGAATAAACAATACTGCAGAAGCTATTTTATATTGCAAGGAAAAAGGTGTAGGAGCTTATTGTGGTGGAACATGTAATGAAACTGATAGATCTGCTCAAGTATGTGTAAATGTAGCTATTGCATGTGGTGCTGACCAATGCCTTGCAAAACCAGGAATGGGTGTAGATGAAGGTTATATGATTGTTCATAACGAAATGAATAGAGTTCTTGCATTAGCAAATAGGAAAAATAAATAAAAAACAAGACAACAGGAGCATTATAAAAACAAGGGTAGGTGATAGCATGGATATTAAGATTCCTGCAAAAGCAGGTACTATGGAATCCAGTGATATTTATATTATGGTTCAACCTAATGACGAAGGTGGAATCATAATTGACCTTGAAAGTATTGTTATGAACCAGTTTGGAAAGCAGATTGAGGAAGTAATTTTAATTACATTGAAAAAGTTAAATATTAAAAATATCCACCTTACTGCCAAAGATAGAGGAGCTTTAGACTATACTATACGAGCAAGGGTGGAAACTGCAATTAAAAGAGCAATATAGGGGGTGATTTTATGGATATACCTAGAAGGACCATGCTTTTCATTCCTGGTAACAATCCTAACATGTTACAAAATGCAGGGATTCTTGGAGCAGACAGTATAATATTAGATCTTGAAGATGCTGTAAGTATTGCAGAAAAAGATGCAGCAAGAATATTGGTGAAAAGTGCCATAGAGAATTTAGACTTTTATGGTACAGAAATAGTGGTGAGAATTAATCCCCTTTCATCTGCCTTTGGTATTAAAGATATTGAAGAAATAGCTACAGTACAACCTGATGCACTAATGATAGCAAAAGCAACGGAAGAAGATGTGCATACAGCATGTGAAATGCTTACTAAAATTGAAGAGAGAGAAGGCTTTGAACCAAAGAGCATTAAGCTTTTCCCATTGATTGAAACAGCTTATGGCCTTGAAAATGCTTATGACATAATAAAATCTTCTGATAGAGTAATTGGAGTATTATTGGGAGCAGAAGATTTAACTGCAGATCTTGGGATTAAAAGAACAGCAGAAGGAAAAGAAATCTTTTATGCAAGATGTAAAATAGCTGCTACATGCAAGGCTTGTGGTGTCGATGCCATTGATACACCCTTTGCCGATATGAATAATTGTGAAGGTTTTATAAAAGATATAGAGACAGCAAAATCTTTAGGTATGACAGGAAAGGCCGCAATAAACCCAAGACAGATAGATACAATACATGAGATTTTTGCGCCTTCAGAAGAGGAAATAAAATACGCTCAAGCTGTTATTGAGGCCATGGAAGAAGCGAAAAAACAGGGTAAAGGTGTATTTTCACTAAATGGGAAAATGGTTGACGCACCTATTATAACGAGAGCACAGAGTGTAATTAATAAAGCAAGGCTAGCAGGCTTGCTGTAAGGGGTGATAGATATATGAAGAATATACTTGGAAGAGAAATCCCTGAATACATCCAAGGCTACGGAGCTGTTAAGCCATTTAAAGGAACTTTTGAGTCACTAGGAGAAGTACAAAAAAGAGCTGTAAAACTTGAAAGTTCTTTTCCAGAAAAACAGAAGGTATTAGGTTCTATTAAAGATGCTCTTGAGAAATGTGGAATTAAAGATGGCATGACAATTTCTTTTCACCATCATCTAAGAAACGGTGATTATGTACTGAACATGGTATTAGAGGAAATATTAAAGATGGGTGTAAAAGATATTAAAGTAGCTGCCAGCTCTATTTTCCCAATACATGAGCCACTAGTTGGATATATGAAAAAAGGCGTAGTTACTGGAATATATGCAAACTATATTTCAGGACCAGTAGCAGAAGCTATTTCAAGGGGTCAATTAAAAAACCCAGCAATTATGCATACCCATGGAGGAAGAGCAAGAGCCATTGAGTCTGGAGATCTTACAATTGATATAGCTTTTATTGCTGCTCCTACATGTGATACTTATGGCAACATCAATGGAGTAGAAGGGAAATCTGCCTGTGGATCCTTAGGTTATGCAATACCAGATGCACAATATGCTGAAAAAACTGTGGCTATAACAGATAATCTAGTATCTTATCCTGCATGTCCTATTGAAATAAGTCAAGAATATATAGATTATGTTGTTGAAGTAGGAAGTATTGGAGATGCAAAAGGAATTGTATCTGGCACTACAAAAATTACAAAGGACCCTGTAGGACTTAAAATAGCTAAAATGACTTCTAAGGTTATTGAGGTATCAGGTCTTTTAAAGGATGGATTTTCATTCCAGACAGGAGCAGGAGGAACATCCTTAGCAGTAGCTGCTTATGTGAAGGAATTGATGCAAAAGAATAATATAAAGGGAAGCTTTGCAGCTGGAGGCATTACAGGATACATAGTTGAAATGTTCGAAGAAGGACTTTTTGATGCAATATTTGATGTTCAGTGCTTTGATTTAAAGGCAGTTGAATCCTATAGAGACAATAAAAGGCATCAAGGAATGTCTGCTTCTATGTATGGGAATCCTCACAACAAAGGTGCAGTTGTAAATAATCTTGATGTTATGATTTTAGGGGCAACTGAAATAGATGTAGATTTTAATGCCAATGTTACAACTGGGTCTAGCGGTGTGATTATGGGAGGCTCTGGAGGCCATAGCGATACAGCTGCTGGAGCAAAGTTAGCTATTGTGGTTACACAGCTTATAAAAGGAAGACTTCCTATTGTAGTTGACCGTGTTACTACTGTTACTACTCCTGGGGAAACTATTGATGTGCTAGTTACAGAAAGAGGCATCGCTGTAAATCCTACAAGGCAGGATTTGATAGAGAAACTAGAAAAAAACAATCTACCAATTATGTCAATAGAAGACTTAAAGAAAATGGCTGAGGACATGACAGGGATTCCAGAAAAAATAGAGCTAGATGATGAAATAGTAGCTGTCGTTGAATATAGAGATGGTACTGTAATAGATGTTGTAAGAAAGATAAGGGATTGATTTTATGTATGATATGATAATTGAAAATGCGGATTTAAGTACCAATGATAGATTAAAAGTTGAAAGTTTCCTTTCAACTTTTAATCTGCTTTTAGATAATGACGTAGAGCATACCATTGTAGCTAAATATGGGAATGAAATTGTAGGCACCTGTTCCTATGCAGGAAGAGTATTAAAGTGTTTTGCAGTAAAAGAAGGGCTTCAAGACCAAGGCATTGCTTCTAAGCTTATTACTCATCTAACGAATCAACTTTTTGATAGAGGAATTTATGGGACTTTTATATTTACAGAACCTAAAAACATTACTTTATTTAAAGGGCTCAATTATAGGGAAGTCCAACGAGTAGAGGAAGTTGTTTTATTAGAAGGCGGCATGTCTAATATTAAAACATATGTGGAGAAAATGTTCAAAGATAGTGGTTTAGGTAGTAGAAAAAAAGCTGCTCTTGTGATGAATTGCAACCCTTTTACTTTAGGACATAGATATATAATCGAAGAAGCATCTAGAGAAAATGATGAAGTAGTTGTATTTATTGTTGAAGAGGAGCGTTCTATTTTCCCTTTTGAGGCAAGAAAAGACTTAGTTAAAATGGGAACAGAGGATTTGAAAAATGTCCATGTATTGTCAGGAGGGAACTATATTATTTCATCTGCTACTTTTCCAACATATTTTTTAAGGCAGGAAGATACAAGAATGAATGCCTATGCAAAACTAGATGCAGAAATATTCGGTAGATATATTGGACCTGTTTTTAATATAGAGAAGAGGTACATAGGAACAGAACCTTATTGTAGTACTACAAATCAATACAATAAAGCATTATTAAATATATTACCTAAGTATTCTATAGAGGTAATAGAAATTAATAGATTAAATACATATAATACACCTATTAGTGCTTCAGAAGTAAGAAAACTCATTAAAACCGAAAGCTATGATATAATAAAAAATATGGTACCTAAAGTTACCTATGAATTCTTAAAGTCCAATGAAGCTAGACTTATTATAGAGAAATTAAAAAGGAGTGAATCTCCCCATTGATCAATTATATTTTACGAGACAGAGAGAAAAGGTATTGTGAAATACAATCTTTATTAAGTGAGTACGGAGTCCCAGTGATTTGCGGGAAGATAAATTATCCTGGCAGTGATAAAAACACCCCAGAAGCCCAGAGTGCTTTTCAAACTCTGCGGGGATTATTGACTGAAAAGTTTACTGAAAATAGTATCTTTACACAAATCTTATCTGGGGATGATGGAAGCAGTATATTAATAGCCACCAGCTTAAATTCATTAGAGGCTAAAAAAATATCAGTTTCCTTAGAAGCAAATCATTCGCTAGGAAGAATATTTGATATAGATGTCTATGTAGAAGAAGGAAAACCTATAGGTAGGGAAAACTTAGGTATGGAAACTAGAAGATGTATTATCTGCAATGAAGATGCTAGAGTATGCATGAGAACAGGAAAACACAGCTTTCAGGAAGTAGTAGATAGGGTGAATCAACTTATCAAAGATTACAAATTAGGCTTTAATAAAAAATACTAATCATGAATTTTAGGATTGTTATTTAAAAGAAATTATGGGGGAAGATAATTTGTCTATAAATTTTATGTTTTGTGAGTATGTTAGCGAAATAGCTATTAAATCCATGTTACTAGAAGTCTCCGCTACACCTAAGCCAGGTCTTGTAGATCGGAACAATTCTGGGGCTCACAAAGACATGGATTTTTATACATTTATAGAAAGCAGTATGTCCCAAGTATATACTTTTTATAATTGTACATTGGAAGGGTTAAGATTTGAAGGAAAAGACAATAAAGAACTATTAAAAATAATTCGCCCCATAGGCATAGAGGGTGAAAATAAAATGTTTAATGCAACTAGAGGAATCAATACCCATAAAGGATTGATTTTTTCATTGGGGATTATTGCAACAGCTGCAGGATTACAGTATAAAAAAACAAAAAAGCAAATGATGGATGTAGAGGATATTTGCTATTTGGTGAAGGATATAGCAGAAGGCATTGTCAGCAGGGAGTTAGAACAATTAAATAATAAAGATTCTTTAACCTATGGTGAAGGATTGTTTAAAAAATATGGCATTAAAGGAATTAGAGGAGAAGTAGAATCAGGCTTTCCTACTGTAAGACACCACTCTTTACCTGTATTTAGAGAGCTTATGAAAGGTGAAGGAAATATTAATGACAATTTAGTACAGGTTTTATTTCACCTTATGACTGTTACAGAAGACATAAATATATTAGGAAGACATGGTATTGACGAACTAGAATACTTAAAAGAAAAAGCAAAAGAAACATTGTCACTGGGTGGCATGTTTACAGATGAAGGTAGAAAAAAAATTCTTGAATTAGACAAAGAATTTATTCGTAGAAATATTAGTCCTGGAGGATCTGCAGATCTTTTAGCTGTAACATTGATGCTTTATTTTTTAGAAAATCCTTCTCACTAATTGGTTATTTATAACAAAGAAGGGCATAATAATTAATATTAAGAAGGAAGAAGGGAACAGAATGGATTTAGTATGCCCACTTTGCAATGGAATAAAGAATATGAATATAAGCTGTCCAGTATGTTCTGCAAAATTGAAAGACAATGGACCTATAGTAAATTATTTAGATGATTACAGTCCTTATTTGTCTAATGATATTACACAGCTTGTAGATGGGGCACTGCATGATCAATGTGTCCATCTTTTTAGCTGCGAGAAATGTGAATACGATAAACGAATAAAAATAAATAGAGTAAGGATGTGATTCCTTACTCTATTTTTATAAACTGTTTTTTTCTGTTTTTAAAGGTAGTGATGTATTTAAAGTCAAGCTCTCTTAAAAGATTAATTGCATCTTCATAGTTAAATCCAATGTAATCAGGGTTATGAGCATCAGAGCCAATAGTAACAATTTTTCCACCAAGTTCCTTATAAAGGTTTAATATTTCTACAGTAGGAAGAAAAGAATTTATACCGTAGCGGATTCCAGAGGTATTAATTTCTATGCCTTTATCCTTTTCAATTATTTTTTTCAATACTTTTTCTACTAGTTCTTTATATTCCTCAAGCTTTACAGTATGGTTATTCATATATTTCACATATCTATCAATCAGGTTTATATGTCCTACTATATCAAAATCGTTAAATTTATCTAATACCTCGGCCATTTCATCATAGTAAAGAAAATACACGTCTAATAAGTCTCTATCTTTAAATAGTTCTCCTTCATGCATTTCTTTGCCCATTACAGTATGGAGAGACATAATTATAAAGTCGAAATTATCAAGAGCTATTTTTTCATAGATTTTTCTAACAAGATGGGGCTGCATCCCTAGCTCAATTCCACTTAAGATTTCTATTTGTCCTTTATAATTATTTTTAATCCTTCTTAATTCCTTAAAATAATCATCAGTATCAAAAACAAAATCTAACTCATCTTTACCATAATCATAGTCAATATGATCTGTAAATGAAAGAACCTTAATATTCTTTTCTAAAGCACCTTTTACCATATCTTCCATAGAGTATTTGCAATCACCGGAAAAACTACTATGGACATGATAGTCGTACATTTAAACCACTCCTAAAATTATTATTAAAACCATGTTACTTATTTTACTAAAAATTTAGTAAAAAGTAAACAAACTAAAAATTAAGATAAAGAAAAAAATAGGAATGGATAAAATCCATTCCCTACTGTTACATACTTTCTTCTAATTGAAAATTCTCTTTATATTGCAATCTATAAAGGTCATAATACATACCGCCTTTATTCAACAATTCTTGATGAGAACCAATTTCTCTTATTTGCCCCTTATGTAAAACAATAATCTTATCAGAGCGTTGTATAGTAGAAAGCCTATGAGCTATAGCTATAGTTGTTCTTCCTTTAACGATTTTATTTAGTGCATCTTGTATGAGGATTTCTGTTTCTGTATCAATATTTGAGGTAGCTTCATCTAATACTAATATATCAGGCTTAAATGCCAAAGCCCTTGCAAATGCAAGAAGTTGTCTTTGACCTGCTGAAAGGGTGGAACCTCTTTCCATAACAGGCTCCTCATATTTTTTAGGAAGCTTTTCAATAAAAGTGTCTGCATTAACATATTTAGAGACCTCTTTGATTTCTTCATCAGTTATATCTGTATTATTTAATCTAATATTATCTTTAATAGTTCCTGTAAATAGGAAAACATCTTGGAGAACTATTCCTATCCTTTTTCTTAATTGGTACTTATCCATATCTTTTATATCTATTCCATCAATTAATATTTGCCCTTTTTGTATATCATAGAATCTATTTATTAAACTAATAATTGAAGTTTTACCTGCACCTGTAGCACCTACAAATGCTACAGTTTCTCCAGGATTTATGATGAAGCTTACATCCTTAAGCACCCAATTATCCTTCTCGTATGCAAACCAAACATTTTTAAATTCAATTTGACCATTAATAGATTCTAGAGGAGTTGGAAACTCAGGATTTTTAATATCTTCTTCTGTATCTAGTATCATAAATATTCTTTCAGACGAAGCCATAGCTGATTGAAGTATATTATATTTTTCAGTTAAATCAAGTATTGGTTCAAAAAACATTTGCAGGTAATTAATAAATGCGTATAGTACACCAAATTCAATGGCACCATTTATTACATTTTTACCGCCAATCCATACTATTAAAGTAATACCTAAGGAACGTATTACTTCAATAATTGGTCTAAATATGGCATACAGTTGGATTTCTTCCTTAGTAGCATTAAAATAATCCTCGTTAATTTTATCAAATTCTCTGAATTTTTTATCCTCTTTGCTGAATATATGGACGGTTTTCATTCCTGTAATATTTTCGTTTAAAGAGGAATTAATGCGAGCAAGTCTGGTTCTTACTGTTCTATAAACTCTCCTAATATTTATCCTAAATATTATTGATGCTATTATTATAAAAGGTAGGACAGTAAGAGATAACAATGCTAATTTCATATTCATTTTAAACATTGTAATTAGAATGCCTACTAAGAGAAATATATCCTTAAAAAGAGTCACCAATACACTAGAATACATTTCGTTTAAGGCTTCTGTATCATTTGTAACCCTTGTAACTAGTCTACCAACTGGATTTTTATCAAAATATGAAAGGGACATTTTTTGCAAGTGAGAAAAAATCTCTTGTCTTATATTGAATATTATTTTTTGACTAGTATAGTTTAATATAAATACTTGGGTATAGTTAAAAACAAAGCTTAGAACAATAACTATAAGAAATAGTATCCCAACTAGTTTAAGATTATTTATATCATTGGCTCTAAATAGCCTATAATCCTCATTTGAAAGCAAACTAGCCTTATATTGATTATTATTTATTGTGATAATATAGTCATTGTCTTGTTTACTTACAATAGGGTTATCAATATCTTTTGGGGCGGAGCCTTCTACTAAATAGTGAGAGCCATTTACCTTTACTATTGTTTTTATTTCAACATTTTGCAACATTTTTTTTTGAAAATCTGATAAATTGTTTTCTCTAACATATAGATTATCCTTATATAAAATACCTTTCATTTCAGAATCTTTATCAACTACATACATTGGATTAAGATAGCCCCTAATACTATCGTCTATTGCATATTTCAATATGTATGGACGTGCAAGATCACCAACGGTTACCGCCATTAGGAGGAAAATACATATTAAGATATATATCCAGTAAAGCTTTGCATATGAAATAAGTCTTTTCATTAACTTTGAATCATAGGCTTTACCTAGGGTTTCTTCTTCATGAAAATTAATCATCATCTAATCCTCCTATTACAAATTTTGAATTCTTTCTTCTAATAGTTGCTTTTCGTAAATATTTTTATAAATACCATCATACCCTAGTAATTCATCATGAGTACCTCTTTCCACTATCTCTCCATTGTCTAAGACTATTATTTCATTTGCATTTTTTATTGTAGATATTCTGTGAGAGATAATTATTGTAGTACGGGACTCCATTATTTCTTTTAGATTTTCCAAAATTCTTTCCTCAGTTTGAGTATCTACTGCTGACAAGCTATCATCCAATATTAATATACCTGGGTTCTTAATTATTGCCCGAGCGATAGATGTTCTCTGTTTTTGGCCTCCTGACAAAGTTACTCCTCTTTCTCCAAGAATAGTGTCAAACTTTTCAGGAAACTCTATGACATTAGAATAAAGCTCTGAAAAATTCGCTGCTTCCATTATCTTTTTTTCTTCTACTTCTTCGTCAAATGCAAAGGCAATATTTTCTTTTATAGTTGTAGAGAAAAGAAAGCTCTCCTGTGGAACATAACCTACATTTTCTCTTAAGGACTTAAGGCCAACTTCTTTTGCATTTACTCCATCTATTGAAATATTTCCTTCATCTATATCAAAAAGCCTAATCAATAAATTTACTAATGTAGTTTTTCCGCTTCCTGTTCTACCAATAATGGCTAAGGTATCTCCTTTTTTGACCTTGATATTAATATTTTTTAGTGCATAGCTATCACTGCCAGGGTATTTAAAAGATACATTGTTGTATTCTAAATCTCCTTTTATTTCAGGAACATTTATGGCGTTTTCGCTATCTACAATTTCAGGTTTTTCGTTAAATATTGCATTTAATCTTTCCATTGAGGCAATTCCTCTTTGGAATATGTTAATAACCCAACCAATAGCCATTATTGGCCATACAAGAAGTCCTAAATAGCTATTAAAAGCTATAAAATCTCCTAATGAAATCTCGTTGTTTATGACTAATATACCACCATACCATATTACTATAAGAAAACTGATAGCAGATATAAATTGAATTAATGGAGAAAACATTCCCCAAACTTTAATTAGGTCCATATTCATTTTAAAATTGTATTTATTTGATTCTGTAAATTTTTCTATTTCTTTTTCTTCTTGAACAAATGATTTTATTACCCTAGTACCAGCAAAGTTTTCTTGTACCTTATCAGTTAGTTTTGAAAAAGCATCCTGTACATCTTTAAACCTACCATGTATCATCTTACCAAACCTCGTAACTAAGAAAGCTAAGAAAGGCAATGGTATAAGTGATATAAGAGTTAATCTCAAGTTAGCAGTTTTTATCATTGCATATACGGCGGATAGTGTTATAAAACAGGCATCTGTTATCATTACGATACCTGGACCTAGAGCCATTCTTACTGCGTTAATATCATTTGTTGCATGAGCCATTAAATCTCCTGTTTTATGATTATTAAAATAGTTTGTTGAAAGCGTTTGAAGATGACGAAACAGCTTATTTCTTATGTAGTATTCTAATTGCCTTGAAGTTCTATTGATGTATATTCTCCAGAAATATCTTCCTACTCCAATAATTAGTCCAGTGATAATTATGTAAGCTGAATACTTTGCAAGACTTTGTCGAGTTAATAATCCAGCTTCAAGTGAGTCAGTTAATATTCTAAATATTTGAGGCACTAAGAGTTGAACTAAGTCAACTATTAAAAGCCACATGACACCTAGTATATACTTCCACTTATACTTGATAAAAAATTCTTGTAAAGTTTTGAAATTATGCATACTATGCCTCCTTGAGGATTATCCAGATTACTTATTATATTTTTTATTAGTTCTAGATAACATTTCGACGCTCAAAATATTTTACCTTCCTATGATTTAAATTTTTTGTTTTTAATTTATAGCTATTAAGCACGAATATTTTTTGTCCTATGTTAAAAACTAAAGCTAATTGTATTATTGCTAAGTATCATACAAATTGACTATGGGAGGTGAAGGAAGTATGCAAATGAATAACATGGATATATTAAAAAAGAAGCTTCTTGACGCACAAGAAATGGTAAGAGATTATGAAATGTTTTCTAAACAAACTAATGATGATGAGATTAAAAAAACATTTAAACAATTTGCAGAAGAATCTGGAATGCAGGCAAGTAAGCTACAGACTATAATAGACAAATATGAGGGACTAAAATAATTTTAAAAGGACTTTGACTAGTCCTTTTTTTCTTGGGCTAAATAACATAATAAAATAAAGGAAAAAAATCGTATATATAGAATATAATTAATGGAAGAAGGGAGTGAATATCTATGAAAAAGCCATTGATAATTGCCCATAGGGGTGCCTCTGCATATGCCCCTGAAAATACTATGGCTTCTTTTTCAAAAGCTCTAGAAATGAAGTCGGATGGGATTGAATTAGATGTGCATATGACAAAAGATAAAGTTCTAGTAGTCTGTCATGATGAAAAAGTAGATAGGACTACAAATGGAAAAGGATTCATTAAAGATTTTACTCTTGAGGAGATTAGGAAGCTTGATGCAGGAAGTTGGTTTAGAGAGGAATTTAAGGAAGAAAAAATACCAAAGTTAGAGGAGGTATTAGAACTCTTAAAAGATAAAAACAACATAATACTAAATATTGAGTTAAAGAATGCTCCCATATTATATGAAGGAATAGAAGGAAAGGTAATTGAAATGATAAGTGAATACAATATGGAGGATAGGGTCATTATTTCTTCATTTAATCATTATAGTTTACTTGAAGTGAAAAAAATAAACCCTAGTATTAAAACAGGAGCATTGTATATGGCTGGTTTAGTTGAACCTTGGATATACGCAAAAAGGATAAAAGTCGATGCTTTACATCCGCTATTTTACAACTTAATGGTACCTGAACTTATAAAGGGGTGTTTTGAAAACGGAATAATGCTCAATCCATTTACTGTTGACGATGAAAAATATATAGCAACTTTAGTCAATCTCAAAATAAATGGCATTATAACGAACTATCCTGATAGAGCAGTTAAAATACGAAATAGTATAGGAGGGGTTTAAGTGAAACTCAATTATAAAAAGACATTTATATTAGGTCTAGGTTTTTTTGTTATTAGTCTAGTGTGGTCCCTATATAATTTTTATGTTCCGTTATTTTTGAGGGATTTTATTGATAGTCAATTCATAATTAATGCAATAATGACATTTGATAATATTTTGGCTGTGTCTTTAATTCCTGTTATTGGGGCTATGAGCGATAATATTAGAACTAGATTTGGTCGAAGAATGCCTTTTTTACTTATAGGAATACCGATATCAGCAGTATTATTTAGCATCTTACCCTTTTACACAAGTTTATTTAGTATTATAATAATATTGTTTTTCTTGAATCTATCAATGTCAATATATAGAGCTCCTACAATTGCATTAATGCCTGATATTACCCCAGCGGCACTTAGAAGTAAGGCTAATGGAGTAATAAACTTTATGGGTGGATTAGCTTCTGTATTAGTTTTATTTGTTGGTGCATATGTATATGAGTATAATAAATATTTACTTTTTATAGCAACGTCAGTGTTGATGTTATTGTCATTACTTCTTCTTAATAAATTTATTAAAGAACCTGATAAAGGAGTTGTTAGTAAAGAGGATAGGATTAATATATTTAGTGCTTTCTCTGAAGTTGTCAAAAATAAAGATAAGACAGCTCTTTATATATTGTTTGCAATTTTCTTTTGGTTTGTTGCATATCAAGGTGTGGAAGCTACTTTTAGTAACTATAGTGTTTATTTCTTAGGAACAACAGAAAAAACAGGATCTATAATTATGAGCAGCTTTGCAGGTATTTTTTTAGCATTTGCTATTCCAAGTGGATTTATTGCTTCTAAAATAGGAAAGAAGAGAACTATTCTAATGGGTATTACAGGATTAGCAATAGTATTTCTTATATTATCGACTATTAGATCTACTACTACGTTCCTATCATTACCGTTTAATATTATTATGATGATTCTTATGGGAATTGGTGGTTTCTTTTGGTCTTTAATAAATATTAACTCTTACCCTATGGTAGTTGAGTGTACTACAGAAGACAAGATAGGTACTTATACAGGTCTATATTATTTTTTTTCATCTTTAGCAGCAATACTTGGACCTTTAATGTTTGGTTTCTTTGTTGATATTATTGGATTTGAATTTATGTTTATAATATCCTCACTTTCATTTGTATTGGCATTTATATTTATCTTTTTTACTAAACCAAAGTTTGACACAAATAAAAATAAAAAAAATGCTGCTTAAAATTAATATTTAAGGTTATCCTTATTTAATAAATTTATCTAATGGAAACTATACGAAAAATGTATTATCATAGTAATGATAGCAATAATATAAGAAAGGTGAACCTTATGAAAAAAGTAAGAGTTATATACAATCCTTCATCAGGTAGACAAATTATTCAAAGAAGAATTGATTCAATATGTAAAATACTTTTAGATAATGGCTATATAGTGGGAAAATTTGCAACTCAGAAAAAAAATGATGCTATGTACGAAACTATAAAATGTTGCAAGGAAGATTGGGATATTATAGTGGCTTGTGGTGGAGATGGTACCGTAAATGAGGTTGCCACAGGAATAATAATAGGAGGAAGAAAAATACCAGTTGCAATTTTAGCTGCTGGTACTGTGAATGATTTTGCTAACTATATGGGACTTCCTAAAGATTCAAAGGAATTTTGCGAAATGATAATGAATGAGAACATAATTGATGTAGATTTAGGAAAATGGGAAGACAAATATTTTGTAAATGTTGCTGCAGGAGGATTTTTAACTAATGTAGCTCATCAGGTGCCTTCAGAAAACAAAAATGTTTTGGGCAGAATGGCTTATTACATTGAAGGACTTAGAGAAATACCGAAACAAATGTTTAATGGAATAAATGTTAAAATAACTAGTGAAGAATATTCCGAAGAGGAAGAAATATTTTTATTTTTGGTATCCAACAGTTCTTCAATTGGTGGTTTTAAAATGCTTGCTCCAAAGGCTCAAGTAGAAGATGGATTGTTAGATTGTATAATAATCAGAAAATCAGAAATACAAGATGTATTATCAATTTTCTTAAATATTTTAACTGGTGAACATGTAAATCATCCTAATGTTGAATATTTTAAGACAAGAAAAATAACTATTGAGTCTCAAGACACTGTACCAGTAGATATTGACGGTGAGTATGGCGGTACTCTTCCAGCCACCTTTCAAGTAGTACCTAAAAGCTTTAGAATATTTAATTAATCTTAAAAAGGAGCCATGGGCTCCTTTTAAGTCTTTGTTATAACGAATAGGAAAGTTCTAGCTTAATTTTGATTTATTATAAAGAACTTTCTGTCAATGTGTTTCAAAAAAGATTACTTATAATGCTTCTATAGAAGCATTTTTTAAGCTTTGCTTACTTTTAACTCTTTATTTGATTCTTTATTTGCTATAGCGTTGTTAGCATCCTTCATTTTACAATTACCATCAAACACTGCATTTTCATCTATTATTAAGGTTTTCACTTCTACATCTCCGTACAGTTTTGCAGTATTACCTAATCTAAGATGTTCATTGCATTTAATATTACCTTTTACGATTCCAGAGATAAAAATATTATTACCTTTCATATTTCCTGTTATCTTACCATCTGCCCCTATTGTAATATTTCCATCTACTACAATATCGCCTTCTACTTCTCCATCAACTCTTATAGCTCCTTTAGCTTCTATTTTCCCACTGAATTTAGTATTCTTACCGATTAAGGTGTCAATTTTATCCATACTATGCTCATTTTTTTTAAACATTTTTATCCCCCAAAAATAATGTAACTAATCTGTATTGTTTATTACCTTCATAGGATCTATGGGATTTCCATTTAGTTTGATTTCAAAGTGAAGATGTGGTCCAGTGCTTCTACCTGAGCTTCCCATCTCACTAATAATCTGGCCTTTTTTCACCTTATCCCCTACTTTTACTAGCAGCTTTCTATTGTGTCCATAAACTGATTGATATCCATATCCATGACTAATTATCAAATATCTTCCATAGCCGCTGTTATAGCCAGCAAAAGTTACAACTCCACTGCCTGCCGCTTTTATCTTAGTTCCAGAGTTGTTTCCTATATCTATTCCACTATGAAATTCTCTTCCCCTTCCAAAAGGATTTTTTCTATATCCAAATCCTGAAGTGATTTTTCCTGTAGTAGGCATAAGATTAGGCTTTGCATCTAAATATTTAAGCTTGTCTTCAACGTCATTAATTAGAATATTTAATTCTTCTGAGCTTTTATCTAATAAAGAAGATAATTCATTTATTTGAATTTCAAAATCACTTTTATCGAAATTAGTAGGGTTATTTCTCCTATAGCTTGGCCCACCCCTAGATGGAAAAATATCTTTGCTTTGCAGTTTGTTTTCCTGTGAATTCCCAAAAGTTTCTTCAAGACCTACTAAATTTCTTACAGTTTCTTGTAAATCATTAATTGAATCAAGCTTTTCTTGAACTTCAGCCGTCATAAGTCTTAGACTGTCTATTTCATTTTTTTGCTGTTGACTTAGCTCTTCTAAGGTACTTAATTTATGTATTTTTTCGCTATAGTCTTGTCTTAAGCTATTATAAGAATCATATAGCTTATAGGACGAATATACGAAGATTAGTAGAATCATAGAAACTAAACATAAGGAAAACCTTGGAATCCAGGTTGCAACATTTATTTGTCTTACTTCCTTAGAATGGGGAATTATAAGCAATGAAATGGTTTTTGTTTTTTTGTTTTTAATATGTATAGTTTTCACTTTTGCCCCCCTTTCATAAAACGAATTCATGAGTATTATATCATAGATATTATATATTCTAGCACAATTTTCTAAATCCTTTTTTATTTTACAAAACTGTTACTATATAATATATATCTAGAATATGCTAGAAGAAACTGAAAAATGTACAAGAAGTAGGTAAACAATATAAATAGTTAAATTAATTGGCAAATCTTTTAATATAAAACATTGATAGATTGACTATGTTATTGGTATGATATAAAATATTTAGTGAGACGAAATATACTGGGAGGTGAGTTAATGAATCATAATGAAGTAGAAAGCAACGTTGTATCTATAGAAAGATATTTAAGAAAAGTTGATTGGATTATTAGAAAAAAAGGCAGAGAAATATTAAATGATATTAATATTACTGATCCTCAGTTCATTGCTCTTCAGCACTTAGTAAATAATCAACAACTTACTATAGGTGAGCTAAGTCAAAAAATGTTTTTGGCTTGCAGCACTATAACTGATTTAATAGATAGAATGGAAAAAAGCGAACTTGTTGTGAGAGAAAAAGATGAACAAGACAAAAGGGTTGTTAGATTAAAAGCTCAACCTAAGGGACATGACATTGTAAAGCAAGTATTAGAGAAAAGAAGAGAATACTTATCAGAGAAACTATCGGGGTTAAGTGATGAAGACAAGGATATTTTGCTAAAAAACCTTAAATATTTATATGAGGCAATGACTGACGAAACTATTAAGGGGGACTGATTAATATTGTCTGAGGAAATAATGAAAGCAAAAAGCGGCGAATTACCTGAGACGAATTTAGAAAAATCAACATTAAAATTAGCCCTGCCTGCTATTGGTGAAATGCTAATGCAAACACTTTTAGGCTTTGCAGATATGTCAATGGTAGGAAGTCTAGGAGCTGCTGCTATAGCTGCAGTAGGATTAAGTGATATGCCAATGATGACAGCCATGTCTTTTTTTGCCTCTATAAGCGTTGGTACTACGGCTTTAGTAGCTAGAGCTATTGGTGCTCAAAAACAAGATGAAGCTAGCAATATAGCTAAGCAATCCCTTATACTAAGTGTAATAATGTCAGCTATATTTGTTGTCCTTGGTATATTGCTAGCTACTCCTATAGTGAAACTTATGGGAGCAGAGCCAGATGTCTTACCTATATCTGTTTCATATTTTAGAATAAATGCCTGGGGATTTCCCTTTATGATTGTAACCATGGTAATGAATGGTGTATTGAGAGGTGGAGGAGATACGAAAACTCCAATGTACATAAATGGAATTTCCAACTTGGTTAATATTGTAGGAAACTTTTTTTTGATTTATGAAAGTAGAACAGCTGAAATAAATATTCCTTTTATAAACAAAAGTATATCACTATTTTTACCTGGGGCAGGGTGGGGAGTAGATGGAGCAGGTATTGCTACTACATTTTCTAGATTTGTTGGCTTTTTAATTGTGATAGCAATTCTTATAAAAGGAAATAAATTTTTTAAAATTAATTTTAAAGAAAAGCTAGAAATAGATGTTCACATTATTAAGAGAATTTTTAATATAGGCATTCCAGCAGCTGTAGAACAATTTCTTATGAGATTTGGACAACTTCTATTTAGTAGAATTGTTTCATCACTAGGAACTGTAACATTTGCGGCTCATAGGATAACTATGACAGCAGAATCTCTATCATTTAATGCTGGTTTTGGATTTGCATTGGCAGCTACAACACTAGTAGGACAATATTTGGGTGCCGAAAAGCCTAAATTAGCAGAAAAAAGTGGCTTTATAGCAGTAAAGATGGGAGCAATTTTCATGGCTGTTATGGGAGTATTCTTCTTCATATGGCCAGATTATTTTCTTATGATTTTCACTCGTGACAAAGAAATACTCAGTATAGCTAGGACATGCTTAAGAGTTGTAGCAATATCTCAGCCATTTTTGGCAGGGGTTATGGGTTTTTCAGGAGCCTTAAGAGGTGCAGGGGATACTAGGAGGGTTCTAGCTATAACTCTTACAGGAATATGGGGTATTAGACTAATATTTAGTTATATTTTTGCTATTACTCTAGGCTGGGGCTTGTTAGGAGCTTGGATTGCTATGAGCTTAGATTTAATAGTTAGAGGTACAATATATTTCTTTATCTTTAAGGGCGGAAAGTGGAAATATATTAATGTTTAATGTGAATTGTAATTTAGATGGAGTAACTACTCCATCTAAAATTTTTAATCCATAAATATACAAAAAATAAAAAGAATATTATATGTTAAAAAAAATTCATATTTATGATATAATATCTATTAATGTATTTTCTAATATAGTTTTTAGGGGAAAAATTACTTTTAGAGATTACGGGGGAAAGAAAATGCAATTAATCAATAATAGGTACAGAATTAAGAATATATATAAGGCATATGACGATAGTACAATATATCAAGCATATGACTTATGGAATGATAGCTATGAGATATTGTTGAAGTTATTCAGTAATGATGATAAAAATGCCGAACTTCTTAAAAAATTTACTGATACCTTTATTGAAACAAGTAGCTTAAAGCATAGAGGCATTATTCCAAACTATGACTTTGACATAGTAAGTTCCATTGATAATAAATCTGTAAAGTTTAAGCAGTTTTTTTATACAATTGATTTTATAGAAGGAACTAAACTCAGTAATTACATAGGGAAATTGAATATAGATCAAATATTGTCTATTATTTATCAACTTTTAGAAACAGTATCATATATAGCATTTAGAGGATATACATATAAATATATTAATCCATATAATATTTTTATTATAGAAAAGAATGGAGATTTTCAAGTTAAGTTAGTTGACTTTGAAACAATAAATGAAAGAATAATAAAAGATGTTTATGATGAGAATTGTAGTTTCTTTATTGCGCCAGAGGTAAGGATGAAGCATAATAATATAGGTATTAGTTCAGATATCTATTCAATAGGTATGATATTTAAGTCTATGCTATCTGGTAAAATATCTCACACAAATGACAAGAAGTTAAAAATTTTGAATACTTTAGAAGTTAGTGAATACAAAAAAAATAATCTGAATGATTTAATTGCAAAATTAACGGATAAAGATTTAAATTCAAGAATAAAAAATGTAATCGAAATAGCAGAAGAACTCAACAGCTTATTTGGAAAAAACCATAAGCTGAATTTGACTGATGGAAGAAGCAAGTTGAATCTTGAGAATAAGATTATTGGACGTGACAAAGAGATTAAAAATATTTTGGACATTGATCACAAGATTGCAGTATATCCTTTGAACATACAGTTTATCACATTTACAGGTGAAGAAGGTATAGGGAAAACAAGATTATTAAAAGAATTAGCCTACAGACTGCGGATGAAAGGAAGAACTGTTTACCATACATCTATTTCAGAATCAAATACAAAAGAATTAGGTGCAATAATAAGAATACTAAAGAATATGCTGAAGGATTGCGATAATAAGCTTATTGATAGATACGGTTGCGAGTTAATCAAGATAATACCCGAAATATCAGAATCTAGGGACATTAAACCTTCATCAATGTTAAGTGGAACTAAAGAAAGATTTAGATTATATGATAGAATAACAAAATTTATTATTGAAAATATTAAGAATACTCCAACTTATTTGATAATAGATGACCTTCATAACAGTGATATCGAGACAATAAATTTAATAAATTACTTAATTGACAGTAGTAGACAAGCACCCTTAGTATTAGTTGCTTCATATAATAAAGAGCTATTAAAGAAGAAAAAAGCTCTCAATGATACTGTTAATAGTTGGATAAACTTAAAGAAAGTTTATGAACATAGACTTTTGCGCTTAAATCTAAATGAAACATCAGAATTAATAAAGAATATTCTAGGAATAGGATATAAACCAATTAATTTTTCTACTAGAGTAATGAATGATACACTTGGTAATCCGGGACATATAGAAGAGGCTATTAAGAACCTAGTAGCAACAGGTGAGCTTTTTATTGGTGAAAAAGGAAGTTGGGATGTACCAACGAAAAATTACACTAGTTTATATATTCCACCAAATATTGGAGATGCAATAAAAAGGCAGATTAAACTTCTTGATAAAGAATTACTTGAAATGGCTAAATATGTATCAATATTTAATACGTCTGTTTCTAAAAATATTATTAAAAGAGTTGCAGAAGGTTATGGCTTAAATACGGACAATCTAATAGACAAGCTAGTTTCTATGAAAATACTCGATGAAAGAGTAGAGGATTGGGGCTATACTTATAATTTCTATAATAGAAACATAAAGATGTTTATATATAATGATATTCCTGATTATGAAAAATGTGAGCTTCATAGAAAAGCCGCAGAAGTTTTAGAAGGCATTTATTTGCAGCAGGATAGAGGAAATTTAGATGAGCTTATTTATCATTATAATATGTCTATGCAGACTGACAAAGCCATCAAGCAAACCATATTATATGCAAAAAAAATGAGAGGCTTAGCAGGAAATATCCAGTGCATACATCTCTGGGAAAATGCGTATGAGCTTATGAAAGATAGAGAAGATACAGATAAGCTTGAAGTGCTAGCTAATTTGGGAAATCTATATTTACTTCAAGGAATGACAGGAAAGTCAATAAATAGCTATGAAGAAGGATTAAGAATTGCTAAAAAGCTTAATAATGACAGATATGTAGCCATATGCAATAATGGTTTATCATCTGCTTTTTACAGAAAATATGATATAGAGTTGGCAAAAAAATATGCAGGCGAAGCAAAACATATTTCTGAGAAAAATGGATATATTGAAGAATTACTGGAGTCAGTAAGAACAATTAATAGGATAGATTTGTCAAAAGGTGAATATGATAAAGTATATGATAATATAGGTAAATACTTAAACATAGCTATTGATAATGGCTTTGACTTGTATGCAGGACACCTTTATAATCATATGGGCATAATAAAAGTATTTGCTGATAGAGTTGATTTAGCTAAAGAGTACTTTCTAACAAGCTATGAATACTTCCAAAAATCAGGAGACTATGTGGAATCTACTAGAGCGCTAAACAATATAGGTTATATTTATTCTGACTATTTTGACGATGTGAAACTTGCAATGTCTTATTATGAAGATGGTCTTGAGATTAGCAGAAAATACCAATCGCTAGATAGCGAAGGAACCTTTCTCAACAATATAGGCGAGCTATATATGAGATCTGACAACTATGAAAAAGCACAGGAATATATTGAGAGAATGGAAAGTATAGCCAAAGACATCGAAGACGAGAGCCTATTATTTTTAGCGCAATTAAACCTGGGAATTATATACCTATTTACTGGAAAATACGACAGGTGTTACAGCTACTATGAAAATGTAAAAAAAACATTTAAAGAAGGTTTTGTGGAAGAACAAAATATACCAAGGTATTACTACTTTTTAAGCTGTTTTTACTTAACTTTTGGTTCTTACGATAAGGCACTTAAATATGTGAATAATATAAAAAAGAGCGGTAGTCAGATAGGAAATATACTTAAATTAGATTCAGAACTTAAAGAATTACAATTGAATTATTGGATGAAGAAGGATGTAAAAAAGGAAGACATAGAAGCAGTACGAAATCAATATAAATCGAGCAGATATTATGGGGAAAGAAGGAGAAGTCTATTAACTCTATCCCATATGTCTATTTTATTTGGGGATAGTAAATTAGCAGAAGAATTACTTTTAGAGGATGAGGAATTAAAGAGCGATGTTACTACAGATTATTTAGACTTATTTAGAGATATGATTGTGGGCAAACTTAACAAGGATTATAGTATATTAACTAACGTTTCACAAAGACTAAGAAATGCATGTTGTTATGAAATAGAGATTTTCACTAATGTTGAGCTTGGCGATATTTGTTTTGAGAATAATCAATACTACAAATCAGTGAATTACTATTTGACTGCCCTAGACTTGCTATATAGATTAGCAAAAAAAATACCTGTTAAAAGTTTACAAGTTAGTTTTGTTAATAAGAACTCAGCATCAAAGATAATGAAGAAGCTTAACGAAATTGTTTCAGTCGTAAAAGGGAACGGAGTTACATTTAGTGAACTTATTGATTTTAATGAAAGCATAAAATTAAAGGATTATTTTAATGTTAATAGAATAGTTGATTTATTTAATGAAGGTATTTTCAATATTGAATATAGGGAAGACTTAGAATCTGGAAAAGAAATTGCTAAAGGTTTTGAGGAACTGATATTACAACTAAATAATGATTATAGACATAATTTAGATACTATACTTAAATATGCTGTCGGCAAAACCTTTGCAAACAGAGGATTAATCTTTGTATATGATTTTGAATCTGATCAATTAATTACAGCTGCATCAACTTCAAATGATGACTCTATAGCTGACAAAGAATTAATACTATCTGAAGTTAGGAAAAAAAATACTGGAATACTTATAAATAAGTCTTTTGACAGTGATGAGCACGATGGATTAATAAATATTGCTGATAACATTAAAGCTATGATATGCATGCCTATATTTAGGTTAAATCTTTCTGAAGACTTTATAGATATCTCTGATAGAAGAAGAAAAAATAAATCTAGTAACTTTAAGGACATAATTGGTTTTTTGTATCTAGACACTGATAAATTGTTTAATAAATTTGATGATAAAAGATTTAAAATTATTGACGCTCTTTCTCATCTTATATCTATAAACATTGATAATCATATACTTAAAATAATTTCTTCAATAGACAAAATGACAGGAGTGTTTACTCGTAAATACTTTGATAGTACATTTAAGGATTTCATTGCGATGTCGAGAAACCAGGGAAGAGAATTTTCGCTTGTAATGATGGATATAGATAAATTTAAGAATGTAAACGATACTTTTGGTCATAGAACAGGAGATATGGTTCTAAGAAAGCTAGGCAGTACTATTTCACAAACTGTAAGAAAAACTGATATTGTTGGTAGATATGGGGGAGAAGAATTTATTATAATCTTACCTGACACTAAAATAAAAGAGGGAGAAGCAGTTGCTGAGAAGATAAGAAAGGCAGTAGAAAAGTCTATTATAGTTAACGAAAATTATCCTATTACAATTAGTTTAGGAGTATCCGCCTTCCCCGAACATGGACAAACCATGGATGAGCTTATTGAAAAAGCAGATCAAGCACTATATGTTGCAAAGGAGTTATTAGGTAGAAATAAAAGTGTTGTTTGGAGTAATGATATAGGTGACTCCAAAAAAAGACTAGATAAATTAGCTGGAATCATATCAGGAAACACTGTACATGATCAAAGAATTGGCTTGGTAATGATTGAGATCATTGGTTTGATAAAGGAAAAGATGACTAAAGAAGATAAAATATTTAGAGTTCTAGGTAGAATGATTGAAATATTAGAAGCTGAACAAGGTATTCTTGTTACATTAGACGAAAATAATGAAATAGATAAAGCTTATAGTAGATTAAGATTCTCCGAAGCCTGGGTAAAAGACATAGAGTATAATCATAAGACAATATTTAAAGTTATTAATGAGAAAAATGGAGAGTTTTTTATTGACTGGGAAGATATAAGAGAGATTGATGCTGTTTCAGGAAAGCCTAATTGGCAGTCTGTTATTGCAGTCCCTCTTATTAACAACGGAGAAGTTAAAGGAGTACTTCAAATAACTGTTCCAATTAAAGAAAAAGAGTTTGATTATAATAGTTATAACTTTGTAAACACAATTAGCGAAATAATAGCAGCTATGTTGTAATCATAGCTGCTATTACATATATATTTACATTCTATGATATAATAGAAAAAAGAATAGTTTTTATGTAAAATATTTTTATAGTAAATCCATAAAACCTTATTGAAATACAAAGGAGTGAAAACATGACTGCAACTATAAAAGATGTAGCTAAAATGGCGGGAGTATCTATTTCTACGGTTTCTAGGGTTATCAATAACTCTAAACCAGTAAGCACAGAAATAAGACAAAAAGTGTTAGATGTAATTAATGAATTGGGATATAAACCAAATGAGATTGCTAGAACACTAGTAACTAAGAAATCATTTTTAATTGGAGTAATAGTGACTGATTTGGGAGATACGTACATTGCCCAGTTAGTAAGGGGCATAGAAGAAGTTGGAAAAATGTATGACTATGATATTCTGCTTTGTAGCACATATGGTGATAAAGCTACTGAAATTAAATTTATGCAATTGCTAAGCAGAAAACAGGTAGAGGGAATAATATTAATTTCAGATTCGTTAAATAGTGAGATTGACAATCAAATAAAAGACTTTAAGATTCCTTTTGTTTATTTAAATAGGGTCTTTTCTTCAGAAAATTTTCCTACTGTAACCATTGATAGCCAAGAGGCAACTTATGAGATGACTAATTATTTGATTAAATTAGGACATGAAAATATAGCTTTCGTGCCATCTAGTAAAGATGAGAATTCTATAGATTTATTGAAGTTAAATGGTTATAAAAAAGCAATAGCAGAAAACGAAGGCTATGAAGAATATGTGTTTTATGCTAAAGGCAGAAGTATTGAAGATGGCTATGAAGCATGTAAAGATATTTTAGCATCTGGTAAAGATATTACAGCAATATTTTGTAGCCACGATGGGATGGCAATCGGAGTTCTTAATTATTTATACGATAATAATATTAAGGTACCTGATAATATATCCGTAGCTGGATATGGTGACACTAAAACTGCATCAATATACAGACCTAGATTAACTACAATTAAAGAGCCATTTTATGATATAGGTGCCGTTGCTATTAGAAGGATAATCAAAGAAATCAAAAAAGAAGATATTGATAAAAATACTATTATTTTACCATTTCAAATACAAGTAAGAGAAAGCTGCTCCAGGCTTCTTTAAAAAGTAATGCAATGTAGATATAATTAAGTGGCTAGTTGGTTATAGCTGCCTTTATCTTAATATGCAAGTTGGAATATAAAGTATAGAAGAGCCTTGAGGTGGTAATATGGCACAGAATGATGATAATGATAGATTAGTAACACTATTTAGCATGAAAATTATGAAAAAAGTAGCTGCAGCCACTGCAATATTATTAATGCTTGTATTCTTTTTAGCCTTCATTAGGCATGGAAGAGGTATTACTAATACAATTTTAAGTGATTACTTTTTTACTGTAGGAATTGTATTATCAATTGCTGGAGCATTGATGAGAACAGCTGCATGGATAATTCATAAGAGATTTGTATTAAAGCCTGGTGAAGATAATGAAAATGATGTTATAAAGGCTAGAATTGTACTAAAACTTTTTTCTAAAATTTTTGCCTTTGTTGGATTCGTTAATATCATTGTATCTTTAATATTCTTAGTTTTGTATTATTATGAATAAATGGTGGTGTTAACATGAGGACTTTTGTTGCTTTTGAGTTTGATTTTCATTTAAAAGCGAGGATTGCTTTAATTCAACATAAACTAAGAAAATCTTCAATAAATGGAAGATGGACTCATGCTGATAATTTTCATCTTACTCTTAAATTTTTAGGAGATACCAGTATAGAACAATGTGAGAAAATAGAAGAGCAACTTACAAGCATATTAGGTTCATTTAACACCATTAAATTATCTTTAGATGAAATAGGGTATTTCCCAGGAGATACAGAAATAAGAGTGCTGTGGGTGGGTTTAAAGGGAGATATTGAAGCTTTACAAGAATTAAATAATCGTATTGAAGATAGTATGGTTAAATTAGGATATAAAAGAGAAAGAAGAAAGTTTAATCCACATATTACTCTTGGAAGGAATATTGTATTAAAAGAAAACTTTAACATACTAAAAGAAAAATTAGTAGAAGACTGTGAATATTCTTTTATGCTCAGCAAGGTTTCATTTATAGAAAGCCAACTCTTGGATGGCAAAAGAATATATACTCCTCTAAAAAGCTACAGTTTAAGAAAACCTCTATAAAAATAGAGGTTTTTTTATAACCCATAGGAAAGTTCTCGCTTAATTATGATTTATTATAAAGAACTTTCCGTAAATGGGTTTCAAAAAAGGCTACCTTATAACGCTTTGATAGAAGCCTTTTTTAGCGCTTTAACAAGTTATAACTATGAATTGCTAAAATTTGTTGAAGAATTAAAATTTTTTTGCAAAAATAGCAGGATTTTTTACATAATTAAAGAATAGATTAATAAAGCATTATTAATTGTGGAGAGGAGTGGGATTATGAATAAAATATTTTTAGATGGCAATAGCCTTATAATAGAGGATGTTGTTAATGTATCTAGAAATAATTATCAGGTACAATTATCTGATGATGCCATAGATAATGTTATAAAATCAAGGGAAGTAGTAGAGCGATTTGTAAACGAAGAAAGAGTAGTATATGGAATTACTACTGGATTTGGTAAATTTAGCGATGTTGTCATTTCTAAAGACGAGGCCAAAACTCTCCAAAGAAATCTTATAATAAGTCATTCTTGTGGTGTAGGAGAACCACTAGATGAAGAAATCGTCAGGGGAGTAATGCTTTTAAGGGCAAACGCTTTAGCAAAGGGTTATTCAGGCATAAGACTTGAGACAATAAATACATTAATAGAAATGCACAATAAAGGAGTTCATCCTGTAATACCAGAAAAGGGGTCCCTAGGCTCAAGTGGGGACTTAGCACCTCTTTCTCACATGGTACTTGTAATGCTAGGAGA
>CAZUFW010000043.1:0-25925 GCA_964619895.1 uncultured Clostridia bacterium
GTGATGATGGAGAAAGTATGTATTTAGATACTTAAAGAGAGGAAGTGTCATGGGCTGCAAGCACTTCTAAGTTAGAAAATACGGAAGTTCGCTCTTGAACTGCTAGGTTGAAGTAGTAGTAAACTTATGCCGGTTTTTTTACCGTTAACATAATGAGTGATTTGATGAGTAATCAAATTATTAGGGTGGTACCACGGAAAGCCTTCGTCCCTTTGTGACGGAGGTTTTTTTTATGACCTAACCCGATTTTTCGAATGCTTTTTTCGGAAAATCGTTGGTAGGTCAAACGCAATGAGAACCAAATTTGCACGACCGTAGGGAGTGAACAAATTTGTGTTTCGAGACTGCGGAAAATGACCTAACCCGATTTTCCGAATGCTTTTTCGGAAAATCAAGGAAGCTCAGAAAACAAGTTTCTGAGTACTACAATTACACCAAATCATAGATTTGGGTAATTGCAGCATAGCTCAAACGCAACGAGCACCAAATTTATGTGAGCGATAGCGAGCAAATAAATTTGTGTTGCGAGACTGCGTATTTGCATACCGCTTATTGTTAGGAGGAGAAGTTTTATGGAGTATGTAGTAAGCTTTTTAGCTTTTTTCATTATTTACTTTAGCCTGAACTACTTATTTAGTATTATAAGACGAAAAATTATGACAAAAGAACTAAATAGCAACAATCAAAAAAGTAAAGATAAAAGTAAAAAAAGCAAAATCAACAATTCTAAACAGAAAGACAAAAGCGAATTTTATAGGATTCTAAAGAATTCTTTAATGATTAGCCTTGTTTATATAATTATTATATTAATTACAAAATTGTTTTACTAGTACAGAAAGGAGCGATAAAAATGAAGGAAATGCTAGGCAGCATAAAAGAAAGAGCATTAAATGAATTGAACAATACTAGCAAACTAGATTATTTAGAACAATTAAGAGTCAAATATCTAGGAAAAAAAGGTGAATTAACCCAAGTTTTAAGGGGAATGGGAGGATTATCTCCTGAAGAAAGACCAATTATTGGTCAACTAGCTAATGAAGTAAGAGAGTTAATTGAAGGTGAGATTGAAAAAGTTAAAGAAAGCCTTAAACAAGAATCAAAGAATGAAAAATTAAAGGAAGAAATAATAGACATATCAATGCCAGGGATTAGTATAGAAAAAGGACATAGACATCCTCTAATAGGAGTAATGGAGGAACTGGAAAATATTTTCATGAGCATGGGATTTAGTATTGTACAGGGGCCAGAGGTTGAAACAGTATATAATAACTTTGACGCATTGAATTCGCCAGAAAACCATCCTTCAAGGGACCCATCAGATACTTTTTATATAACTGACGATATTCTTCTAAGAACACATACATCTCCAGTACAGATAAGAACAATGAAACAATGTAAACCACCATTGAGGATCGTATCTGCTGGTAGAACATTTAGATATGATGATGTTGATGATACTCACTCGCCTATGTTCCATCAGTTAGAGGGTTTAGTAATAGATAAAAATATTACTATGGCAAATCTTAAGCATACAATTGATATGTTTATAAAGGAACTTTTCGGCAGTGAAATGAAGACTAGATTTAGACCACATTACTTTCCATTTACTGAACCAAGTGCTGAGGTAGATGTTTCTTGCTTAAAGTGTATGGGTAAAGGCTGCGATGCATGTAATGGAACTGGTTGGAGTATGGAGCTTCTAGGCTGTGGAATGGTACATCCAAATGTTCTTAGAAACTGTGGCATAGACCCTGAAGTATATAGTGGATTTGCTTTTGGATTAGGTGTAGATAGAATTGCTATGGTTAAGTATGGAATAAATAATATAAGACTTTTATTTGAAAATGATATGAGATTTTTAAATCAATTTTAGAGAAAGAAGGAGGACTGAAACATGCTAGTACCTGTAAAATGGCTTAAAGAATACGTTGATATAGATATAGATTCAAAAGAGCTAGCAGATAGATTGACTATGTCTGGCTCTCATGTAGATTCCATTGAAAGTATTGATAAAGGAATTGAAAATGTAGTAGTAGGAAAAATACTGGAGATAAATCAGCATCCAGATGCGGATAAGCTAGTAGTTACAATTATTGATGTAGGCAATGAGAAAGTTCAAATAGTAACTGGAGCTAATAATATAAAGGTAGGAGACTATATACCTGTAGCATTGGCTGGAGCAAAGCTTCCAGGAGAAGTTAAAATAAAAAAAGGAAAACTAAGAGGCATTGAATCAAACGGAATGCTTTGTTCAGCTGGGGAACTAGGTATAAGCGATAGCGTAGTGCCAAAGGAAAATAAAGACGGTATTTTTATACTAGATAAAGAGTACACTCTAGGCACTGACATAAAAGAAGTTCTAGGCTTACATGGTGAGATAATTGATTTCGAAATAACTCCAAATCGCCCAGACTGTTTAAGTATTATTGGAATGGCAAGGGAAACAGCAGCGACTCTTGGTAAAAACGTAAAGTATCCTGAAATAAAAATTAATAATCAGATAGATGATATTAATGACTATGTTAATGAAATTAGGGTAGAGGCTAAGGACTTATGTAATAGATACTATGCAAAAGTAGTAAAAGATATAAAAGTAGGCCAATCTCCAATGTGGATGCAAAGAAAACTTATGGAAGCTGGAGTAAGACCTATAAATAATATAGTAGACATTACAAACTACGTCATGTTAGAAATAGGGCAGCCAATACATGCATTTGATCTTGATAAATTATCAGGCAAGAATGTTGTTGTAAGAAGAGCACAGGAAAATGAAAAGATTAAAACCCTTGATAGCGTAGAGAGAAGTTTAGATTCTTCAGTGTTAGTTATTGCAGATGATAGTAGACCAATGGCTATTGCAGGAGTTATGGGTGGAGAGGATAGCGAGGTTACTAAGGAAACTAAAAATATACTTATAGAATCTGCTAACTTTAACGGAAGAAGCGTAAGATTGACTTCAAGGAAAGTTAGTTTAAGAACAGAAGCATCAGCAAAGTTTGAAAAAGACTTAGATCCAAACCTATCAGATATTGCTTGTAATCGTGTTTGTCAGCTAATAGAGGAAATAAATGCAGGTACTGTAGTATCAGGATATGTTGATATATATGATGGTAAGTCAGAAGAAAAAACAATGGAATTATCACCAGAAAAAGCAAACAGGCTATTAGGAACAGATATTGAAGCTAGTGAAATGGTAAAGATGCTAAATTTTCTAGAACTAAAGGCAAGCCTTCAAGGTGACAAGATAACTGTTTCTATACCATCATTTAGAAGAGATTTAGGAATAGAGGCTGACTTAATTGAAGAGGTAGGTAGAATATATGGACTTGATAAAATTACTCCACAGCCTTTAGTTGGAACTTTAACAAGAGCAGAGAAAACAGTAATTAGACAAATTGAAGATAAGACAAAAAGTATCCTAACAGGCATAGGATTAAATGAAATAACAACATATTCATTCATAAGTCCTAAGCAATATGATAAACTAAACATTCCAGAAGATAGTATGAAGAGAAAATGTGTTGAGATAAGAAATCCATTAGGAGAAGACTTTAGTGTAATGAGGACTACTCTTATTGGAAATGTTCTTGAAGTCATGACAAGAAACTATAAATATGGTGTAGAAAAAGCTTGGGCTTACGAAATAGGAAATACATTTATACCAAGAGAACTTCCTGTCAAGGAATTACCATATGAAAATAGAGTTCTTACTATTGGAATGTACGGAAATAGTGATTTCTTTACTCTTAAAGGAGTACTAGATACAGTATTAGAAAAACTAGGAATTAAAGGGTACGAATATATTAGAGAGAAAAACAACTCAACATTTCATCCTGGGAGAACTGCAAGCATTACATTAGGAAATCATGTATTAGGAACAATAGGAGAAATCCATCCTGATGTATTAGATAACTTTGGGATGAAAGAAAGAGTTTATGTAGCAGAATTGAATTTTGAATTAATGGTACTAGCATCTAATCTAGAGAGAAAATATACTCCCCTTCCAAAATATCCTTCAGTTTCTAGAGACATTGCACTAGTTCTTGATGAAGATATTATGGTAAAAGAAATAGAGAAGATAATTATGGAGAATAGTAAAAATCTAGTTGAGGCTATTAAACTATTTGATGTTTATAAAGGTGGTCAAATAGAAAAAGGAAAGAAGAGTGTAGCATACTCAATAACTTACAGATCTCACGAAAAGACCCTTACAGATGAAGATGTATCTAAAGTTCATGATAAAATTGTAGAAAAACTAAAAGAAAACTTAAATTCTATATTAAGAAGCTAAAAAAAGAGCAGGCAACTGCTCTTTTTATAACGAATAGGAAAGTTCTACTTTAGCGTTCTATATAAAAGAACTTTCCGTTAATGAGTTTCAAGAAAAGCTTCCTTGATTTTATAACGCTTCGTTAGAAGCTTTTCTTAAATTAATTTCATATTCAAAAAATAATTATTTAAATACTTTTAGAAAATAGAAGGAAATTACATAAATACAAAGAATAATACTATTAAGCGATGTTTAAAAGGAGAGTGTAGCTATGACGAATAAAGAAAAAGTTATAGTTAATATAAATGGTCAAGAATTCTCTGTATTAGGTAATGAATCTGAAGAATATATAAAGAGCATAGCAAAGGTTGTAGATGACAATATAAAAGAAATTATGAAGAAAAACAGTAAACTAAGCCAATCTGCTGCGGCTATATTAGCGGCATTTAATATTGCTGATAAATATGCAAAAACTCTTAAGGAATTAAAAGAAGTAAACGAAAATGTAGTTGAGCCTTTAAAAGAATTTGACCACATAAAAAGTGACTTGGATAATACAAATAATAAATTGAAATCATTGAAAAATGAAAGCGATAATTATAAAGATGAATTATTACAGTCCAAAAGAGAAATAGAAAATCTAAATAAAAATCTTAGACAGCACGAACAGAGTTTAAAAAATAAAGAAGATGAGCTAGTTAAAGCAAATAAGTCTATTGACGACCTTCAAAATAAACTTTTTGAAGACCAAGTTGAAATGGTCCAACTTAGAAAAGAATTAAGGGAATCTTTAAAAATGTTAGGCATGGATTAATGTATAATAGTAACATGATTAGATAAAATATTATTGGACAAAAAAACTAACAACCTTATAACAGGAGTTAGGCTTACTAATAAGAGTAGTGTACTACTCTTTATTTTTTATAACGAATAGGAAAGTTCTACTTTAGTATTTTTGTTTAAAGAACTTTCCGTAAATGAGTTTCAAAAAAAGCTACCTTTTAATGCTTCTTTAGAAGCTCTTTTTACTAAATATTTTACAGTTTGCAAGGAGATGAACTTATGATAGATAACATAGAAATATTAGCACCAGTTGGTAGTATGGATGCACTATATGCAGCAGTAGAAAATGGTGCAGATGCAGTGTATTTGGGAGGTAGACTCTTTAATGCAAGACAATATGCATCTAATTTTACTGATGAGGAATTAGAAAAGGCAGTAGAATATGCACACCTAAGAAATGTTAAGGTATATGTCACTGTAAATATTCTCCTTGATGATAATGAATTAGAGGATGTAATAAACTATTTAATCTTTTTATACAATATTGATGTTGATGCTATAATAGTGCAGGACTTAGGACTTTCAAGGATAATTAGAAAGCTTTTACCAGATTTTGAAGTCCATGGAAGTACACAAATGTCAATTAATAATTACATGGGTGCCTTATTTTTAGAACAACAAGGCATTAAAAGAGTAGTACTTGCTAGGGAGTTGTCAACGGATGAAATAAAATATATAAAAGAAAATACTAATATTGAACTAGAAGCCTTTATACACGGTGCATTATGTGTATGCTATTCTGGACAATGTCTGATGAGCAGCTTAATTGGAGGTAGAAGCGGGAATAGAGGAAGATGTGCTCAACCCTGTAGGATGGCTTATTCAATCGTAGATATAGAAAAGAATAAAATTATTAGTCCTAAATTTGAAGAAAAGTATATTCTTAGTCCAAAGGACTTAAATACAATAGATCAATTAAGAGAAATAATTGATTCTGGGATTGTATCATTAAAGATAGAAGGAAGAATGAAAAAACCAGAATATGTGGCTGTTATAGTAAGCAGATATAGAAAAGAATTAGATAGAATTCTTGGTAAGCATAATGAAAAATTAACTGAAAAAGATTATAGAGATATAGCTCAAATGTTTAATAGGGGTTTTACAAAAGGATATATAGGAGATGCTTATGGGAAAGAACTAATATCCTTTGATAAACCCAATAATAGAGGTATATTAATAGGAGAAGTCATCAAAGTAGATAAAAGCTTTATTTATGTCAGATTAGAGGACACTCTTGACAAAGGAGACGGCATAGAAATAATTAACAAAAACGGAGAAGGTTATGGTCAAATAATCGATAAAATCTTTGATGGCGATAAAGATAATAAGGGAAGAATTATAAAAATTAAATATATTAATGGTGTAGAAGCCGGTTCAAAAGTATATAAAACTTTTGATTCAATACTAAATACTATTGCTGCAGGGACTTACACGCAGAAGGATAATCTAAAAAGGATTCCAATAAACATGGCAATAGAAGTTAAAATAGGAGAGCCAGTAAAGCTTGTAATATGTAAAGAACAATATTATGTAAGTGTATCAAGTGAAGAAATTGTAGAGAAAGGTATTAAGCTTTCCTTAGATAAAGAAAAGATAATAAAGCAAATGAATAAGCTAGGGGATACTCCATATTCACTTGGGAGTATAGATATTGGTTTAGAAGATGGGGCAATGATTCCAGTAAGTGTTCTAAATGGCTTGAGAAGAGAAGGTATAAAAGAACTTGATGAAAAAAGAAGAAACTTTAATCAACGGATAGAAATAACAAAAGAGAAGCTAGACGAAAAAATAAAGGAAGTTTTTAATTATACTAGTAAAGATGTTAATAAACAAAGAAAAATTAGTATAAAGGTAGATTCGTATTCTCAGTTCCAGCAACTTGACCTTAACAAGCTTGATAGAATTTACTTAGACTACAATGATAATATAGAAGAGCAAATAAAAGAAGTTAAGAAATATAATAAGGAATTGTATGTATCTACAGAAAAGATTATTTCTAACGAGGAATTTAAGAGCCTGGAAAAAGTATTTGATAAAATAATTGATGATGTAGATGGAATAAGTGCATCCAATATTGGCACATTAGAATTTGTTGGGAGTAAATACAACACAAACATACATTGTGATATAGGACTTAATATTTTTAACAGTTCTACAGTAAAATTACTTACAGAGAATAATGTAAGCAGCTTAACACTTTCACCAGAGCTAAAGCTAAGTCAAATATCGAATATCTGCAAAAATAATAATGTAGAATATGAGGCTATTGGGTATGGCTATTTTCCTTTAATGACCATGAAGCACTGTCCAATGTCCCTTATCAAAGGCTGTAAAAATGACGAAAATTGTGCTACATGTGAGCTAGCTAGTGGATATGGATTATATGACAGAAAAGGCATGACATTTGAAATGAAAAGAAAAGGAAGCTCGACTATAATATATAACAGTCAACCTTTAATAATTGTAGAATATATTAATAAAATATTTTCTGCAGGTATAGATATACTAAGGTTAGATTTTACTATAGAAAAAGATAATGTTAAACAAATTCAAGAATTATATTATAATTACATTAATGATAAAATCAACGACAGCGAAATGCGAAGAATTGTTGATGAATTAAAAAAGAAAACTGGTAATACAACAGGACACTTTTTTAGAGGAGTTTTATGATTAAGGCATAATATTTGCCTGACAAGGAGGTAAGTATGAACGAAAAGACTTTAAGAGTACTTGAATATGGAAAGATTATTCAATTGCTAATAGATAAGGCCGAATCTAGCTTAGGAAAAGCCATAGCAGAGAAGCTGCTTCCAAGCACAGATTTGGCCCAGGTTGAGTATTATCAAAAGGAAACAGATGAGGGAGCAAGCCTATTAATAAAAAGAGGAAGTCCACCTTTAGGTGGAATACATGATATATTGCTTGAAGTTAAAAGAGCCGAAATAGGCTCAGTCCTATCTCCAGGAGGGTTACTTAAGGTTGGAGATACACTAAGGGCAGCAAGAAGGATAAAAGGTTTTTTGGGACAAGACAAAGGAGATAGAGATTCTGAATATCCAATTATGCATGAACTAGCAAATTCCCTAAATACTTATAAGGACATAGAGGATGCCATATTCAATGCTATTATTAGTGAAGAAGAAATATCCGATAGTGCAAGTCCTCTTTTGAGAAATATAAGAAAGCAGGTTTTATCAAAAAATGATGCAGTAAGAAATAAGCTTAATTCTATAATTAGCTCTTCAACAAATAAAAAGATGCTTCAGGATGGAATCATAACTATTAGAGAAGATAGGTTTGTGGTGCCAGTAAAGCAAGAGTATAGAGGTAGTTTTCCAGGGCTAATCCATGATCAATCTTCAAGTGGAGCTACCCTATTTATTGAACCTATGGCAGTAGTCCAGTTAAACAATGAGTTAAAGGAATTAAAGCTTAAGGAAAAGGCTGAGATTGAAAGAATATTAGCTGAGCTTACAGAATTTATTGCATCTGCCAGTGAAGGAATAAGAAATAATCAAAAGAAGCTAGCTCAAATTGACTTTATTTTTGCAAAAGCGAAGTTATCTTTGAGTATGAGGGGTATGAGACCAGATTTAAATGATAAAGGCTATATTAGAATAAAAAATGGTCGCCATCCTCTTCTTAATGTAGATAAAGTAGTGCCTATAGACATCTATATAGGAGAAGACTTTAATGCTCTAGTAGTTACTGGACCTAATACAGGAGGAAAGACTGTTACATTAAAAACTTTAGGACTTTTTACTTTAATGACACAATCAGGTCTTCAAATTCCAGTAGACTATGGTACAAAAATGGCTGTATTCAAAAATGTATTTGCTGATATTGGAGATGAACAGAGCATAGAACAAAGTTTAAGTACATTTTCATCTCATATGACTAATATTGTTGATATATTAGATAATGTTGAAGATAATAGCCTAGTACTTTTTGATGAACTAGGAGCAGGTACTGACCCTACTGAGGGAGCAGCATTAGCCATGGCAATATTAGATTATCTATACAGCAGAGATGTGAGAACTGTTGCTACAACTCACTATAGCGAATTAAAGATATATGCCCTAACTACATCAGGTGTAAAAAATGCTTCTATGGAATTTGATATAGAAACATTAAGTCCAACATACAAGCTTTTGATTGGAGTGCCGGGTAAATCTAATGCATTTGAAATATCGAAAAGATTAGGTTTAAATGATTTTATTATAGAAAGCGCAAGAAATCTCGTTTCAAAAGAAAACATTGAATTTGAAGATGTTTTAGCTACAATAGAAAAAGATAGAAGAGTAAGTGAACAAAATAGAGAAGAAGCTGAAAGGCTAAAAGAAGAAATTGAAAAGCTTAAAAGCGAACTTCTACAGAAAAAAGAAAAAACCGACAGTATGAGAGATGAAATTATAAGAGAAGCTAAAAGAGAAGCTAGGAAAATATTAAAAGAAGCAAAAGAAGAATCAGAAAATATAATAAATGAAATAAGAGATATATCTGCAGAAATTGAAAAAGAGAAAAATAAAAAATTACAAGAAGCTAAGGATAAATTAAAGAATAAGATAGAATCAATAGAGGGAGATATAGCTGAAAATATTATAGTGAAAAAGAATACTAAACCTCCTAAAAACCTAAAGCCTGGAGAAAAAGTAGTATTGCTAGGTTTGAATCAAGAGGGTATAGTAATAAATGGGCCAGATGAAGCTGGCAATGTAATGATTCAAGCAGGAATAATGAAAATAAATGTTCACATTTCTACATTAGCTAGGTCAGATAAAGATGAAAAAACAATGGAAAAAACAGCTGTAAAATCAATTGTAAGAACCAAGTCTTCTTTCATAAAAAATGAACTAGATTTAAGAGGAAAGAACCTAGAGGAAGCAATGCTTGATGTTGATAAATATCTAGATGATGTTTATATAGCTGGACTGAAAACAGTTTATATAATACATGGAAAGGGTACAGGTATATTAAGGGAAGGTATAACTCAGCTTCTAAAGGGGCATAGACATGTTAAATCCCATAGGTTAGGAAACTATGGAGAAGGTGGCACAGGAGTAACTGTAGTAGAGGTGAAATAGAGCTTATGTATATAATAAGTGCATGCTTAGCTGGTTTAAACTGTAGATATGATGGAGGGAACAATCTTAAACCAGAAATCGTCAAACTAATTAAAGATGGAAAAGCTATTTTAGTTTGTCCAGAGCAACTTGGAGGTCTAACAACACCTAGACTTCCTTGTGAAATTGTATGTGATGAAAAAGGCAACAAAAAAGTAGTAAACATTGAAGGACAAGATCTTACAAAAGAGTTTATTAAAGGTGCAGAGGAGACCTTAAAAATCGCAGAACTTATCGGAGCAAAAGGAGCAATATTAAAAGCAAGGAGTCCATCATGCGGTAAAGGGCAGGTATATGATGGATATTTTGTGAAAAGATTAGTTGAAGGAAATGGAATAACTACTGACCTCCTAGAAAAAAAGGGTATTAAGGTATATACAGAAGAGGAGAACATTAAAGACATAGAATAATACGGGGGTGTAGGAATGAAAAAAAGGTTATTATTTTTTCTTGTTTTAATTATTTCAATTTTTAGTTTGTTAGGATGCTCCAAAAACAAAAAGGATGATAATGAGAATGTTGTTTCTGCTGATAACAACGAGAAGCCAATAGAGCAACAGGACAATAGCGCTAGTACAAATAAAGAAAAATATATAGACTTTGCAGTATATTTGAAACATAAAGAAATGCCATATATTTTTGGAGAAAGATTTGAAATTAAATCTGATGATCCTATACTTCAAGAAAAAACCATTGAAGAAATAGCATTAGATAAACTTTTTAATTATGATAAAGATAGCTTTATATCACCTGTTCCTAAAGGTACGAAGGTATTAGAACTAGAGAAGAAAGGCAGTACAATTTACTTAAATTTATCTAAGGAATTTATTGACAATATGACTAAGGATAAAACTCTAACCCAGATGGCTATCGATTCAATAGTAAATACTCTAACATTTTTTCCTGAGAATGAGAAGGTTGTGTTTAAGGTAGAAGGAGAGACTATTAAGGACGTTAATGGTATAAGTCTAGATAAAGACTTTACTTTTAGCAGTGATTTTATTCCAGATAAATAAATCAACCTCTTGAAAAGATTAACAAAATATGCTATGATTTAAAACAATAAATATAGAAATTCAAGGAAGAGGAAAGTATGTTGTACTGAATGTCCTAGCGAGTCAGGTTGGTGGGAGCTGACACATAAGTACATCTGAAGAGAGCCTCGGAGAAGCTATCTGAAATGAGTAGGATATTGCCGATACCCAGCGTTAAAGGGCTTGAGCGGGCATGCTATTAATGTATGCCAATTAGAGTGGTAACACGGGATAAATCTCGTCTCTTTCGTTAAGAGACGGGATTTTTTTATGACCTAACCCGATTTTCTGAATGCTTTTATCAGAAAATCGATGGTAGGTCAAACGCAACGAGCACCAAATTTATGCGAGCGATAGCGAGCAAATAAATTTGTGTTTCGAGACTGCGAAAATGTCAGACTGATAGCACTTTGTTATACTGAACATATAAAAGTATCTGGTACTTAGGAAAGACTATCATAATTTAAAATTATTATAAAGAAATATAGAGGAGGCAAACCATGATCGACTTTAAAAAAGAAATTGCAAAACTAGTAAGTAAAAACTTCGAGAATCTTAGCGAAGATACAGTAATAGAACTTTTAGAAGTTCCTCCAACTTATGACCTTGGAGATTATGCAATGCCCTGCTTTAGATTAGCTAAGGAGCTTAGAAAAGCACCTAATATTATTGCACAGGAGATTGTAGAAAATATAAAAGAAAATGATTTATTTGAAAAAACAGAAAATGTTGGACCATATGTAAATTTTTTCATAAACAAACAGACTTTTAGCGAAACAGTGCTTAAAGAGGTATATGAGAAAAAAGAAATGTTTGGTTCCTCTGATCTTGGAAAGGGTCAGAATGTTACATTTGATTATTCATCACCCAATATAGCAAAACCATTTCATGTAGGACATCTTAGATCAACAGTAATAGGTAATTCTCTATATAAAATCTATAACTTTTTAGGATATAACTCTATTGGGATTAATCATCTAGGTGATTGGGGAACACAGTTTGGAAAAATGATCTCTGCATATAAAAGATGGGGAGACGATGAAGCATTAAAAAAAGAACCTATAAAAACACTTCAATCTCTTTATGTAAAATTCCATGAAGAAGCAGAAGAAAATCCTGAGTTAGAAGATGAAGGAAGACTATGGTTTAAAAAGCTTGAAGAAGGAAACGAAGAAGCTAGGGAGATTTGGAAAAGATTTGTTGATTTAAGCTTAGAAGAATTTAATAGAGTATATGACCTTTTAAATGTGAAGTTTGACTACAACACTGGTGAAAGCTTTTATGAAGATAAAATGGATAGAATTGTGGAAATGCTAAGAGAAAAAAGTTTACTAGTAGAGAGCAAAGGTGCATATGTAGTAGATTTAGAAAAGTATAATATGCCACCTTGTATCATTTTAAAAAGCGATGGAACTACAATATATGCTACTAGAGATATTACTGCTGCAATTTACAGAAAAGAAACCTTTAATTTTGCAAAATCCATTTATATTACTGACTATTCTCAAAATCTTCATTTTGCACAGTGGATGAAGGTTATAGAGCTTATGGGCTTTGACTGGGCCAACCAGCTTGAACATGCTCCTTTTGGGAGAGTAAGCACAGAGGAAGGAAGACTTCAAACAAGAAAAGGAAATGTAATTTTATTAGATGATTTATTAAACAAGGCCATAGAGAAAGTACAGGAAATAATAGAAGAAAAGAACCCAAATTTAGAAAATAAAGAGGAAGTTGCAAAAAAAGTCGGTATAGGAGCAGTAATTTTCAATGACTTAAGTAATGGAAAGATTAAAGATATTGTGTTTAATTGGGATAGAATGCTTAGCTTCGAAGGCGAAACTGGTCCTTATGTACAATATACACATGCTAGAGCTAATAGTGTGTTAAGTAAAGCAGAGTATGAAATAACTCCAGATGTAGATTATTCATTACTTGCAAATGAAGAGGCTGTAAATGTAATAAGACTGTTATATTCTTTCCAAAATACTATTATATCAGCAATGGAGAAAAACGAACCATCATTTATAGCAAGACATATTATTGATGTAGCACAAGCTTTTAATAAATTTTATCATGAATGTCCAATAATTGTAGAAGATAAGGAACTTCAAAAAGCAAGGCTATTAATAGTGTATGCTGCCGCAACAGTTATTAAAATAGGTCTAGGATTGTTAGGAATTGAAGCACCACAAAAAATGTAAATATAGTAAGTAAAAGATGCCTAGGCATCTTTTACTTTTTTGAAGGGTTTACTTATTATTTTCCGTCTATAATCATGAGTAAGTTATAAAGGAGGACTATGGTGTGCAAAAAAAGAAAATTGGTGTAATTACATTTGCTATAACACTTATTTCATTAGGCGTCTTACTCTTAATGAGAAATTTTTTAAATATTAATCTTAAAACAATAATCTCTATTGCTTGGCCATGTATTATTATATTATTTGGAATAGAGTTTACTATTACTAAGATAATACTTTCTAGGAAACCTGAAGACATAAGGGCTTATGTAGATCCACTTAGTACTATATTATTATCAATAATAATAGTTATAGCATCAATTTATTCGAGTTTTAGTCTTAGTAATAACTTCGGTTTTTTTTCAATTATTAAGTCTCTTGATTTAGGCGATATATCAAGGGTTGTATCAAACTATAAGGATGAATCAATCTATAATTATAGTTATAGTGTTGATTCTAAGAACAAAGATGAACTTCAATTAATAAATAGTTTTGGAAATGTTGAAATAACAGAAGGATCAGGAGAAAATATTGAGATAATAGCAGAGGTAAGAATTAGATATAATGATAAGACCTATGCTGACGAACTATCAAAAATCATTGTAAATATTGATGAAATTGGGAGTAGCATTAAAATACTATCTGACATAGATAGTTCCAAATACGACAAGAATAGAGCTGGAGACATAGGTGTCAGCTATAATATACGTGTACCAAGACCTATTAAAGTGAATGTAGATAATAAATTTGGAAACATAGCTGTTAAAAGTATTAAAAAAGATGTGGAAATTAACAATCAACATGGTAATATTGAAATAGTAGATATTATGGGAACATCGAAACTAAAGAATTCATTTGGCAATACAACTGTAGAGAATATTAATGAAGGTGTTGAAGTAGATTCAGAACATGGAAATGTAATAGTTAAAAATGTGTCTGACAAACTAATAGTTTTAAACTCATTTGGCTCTGTTAAAGCATCTAATATTAAAGGTGATGTTGAAATAGATAACCAGCACGATGGCGTATATGTTGATAATTTAGAAAGCAATGTTAAGATAAAAAATAAATTTGGCAGAGTAGAAGCAAAAGACGTAAGAGGTAACTTAAATATCGAAAATGAACACGCTAATATTGACGTTGAAGATGTTGTGGGAGATCTCCTTGCCTATAGCAAATTTGGGAACGTTGACGTAGATAATGCAAATAAATTTACGAAAATAATCTCTAAGAATGGAAACATATCCTATAGATCAAAAGAACTAATTGAAAAAGGTTTGGAAATAGAAAATGAGTTTGGAAATATAGATATTTTAGTGCCATCAAATCAAAAAGGCAGCTTCAATATTAAAGCAGAGTTTGGGGAAATCAAAAACAAACTGGGATTGAATGTAACTGAAGGCATTACAGAACAAAGTATAAATGACTTAATAGGAAATAGTAATACAAAATTCTATATAAGAAGTAGGAATGGAAACGTAAATCTTTACACAAACTAGCTTCTTGAGAATTGGGGTGGTGGTAACAATTGAATGAAGAACGTATAGTTTGTGAGCTTAAAAATGGAAATTATACGGTTTTTAAAGAAATAATTGATTTATTTAAGAACAGGGTATTTGGAATGGCTTACAAATTTACAAATGATTATGATGAAGCTCAAGACTTATCACAGGAAATATTTCTTAAGATATACAAAGAGATAGGTGGGTTTAGATTTGAAAGCAAGCTTTCTACTTGGATATATAGGATTTCTATAAATACCTGTCTAGACTGGAAAAGAAAAAATAGTAAAGTGAAAATGCTAAGTACTAACGTACTCAATGATGATGATGAAACCATTGATATTGATATTAAGGATGATGGTCTCTTACCTGATGAACTATTTATTCGTTCTGAAAGTCAAAGGGAGGTTCATGAATTAGTTTATGAACTTCCCGATAAATATAAGTCTGTAATTATTATGTACCATTTTAACAATATGTCTTACCAAGATATATCAACAGCTCTTGATATCCCTGAAAGGACTGTTGAAACTAGGTTATATAGAGCTAGGAGATTATTAAAGGACGAATTAATTAAGCTAAGTGATAGGAGTGGATACAAGTGGAATGTAAAGAAGCTTTAAGTAAAGTTAATAGATACTTCGAAAATAGACTTAGTGATATTGAAAAGTTTCATATTAAAAAGCATTTAGAAAAATGCAGTAATTGTAGACAAGAATATGAGGACATGAGCTTTACATTTAGTATCCTAGATAGTCACTATATTAATGCACCAGATGATTTAGCAGATAAAATAATGATGAAAATTGGCAGCTTAGAAAAATCTAAAAAAATAAGTGGAAAGATTTTAAGAAATTTAGGAGCTAGCTTTGTAGCAGCAGGTATAATGATTACATTACTTAACTTTTCAAACTATGATCATAAAATATTAGCAAGAGGTGTGTTTAGAAGCGCTTTTGAAATTAACCAAGTAGTGACAAATCCCATTAAAAAATTATCGGAAGGCTTAAGAACTGTATCAAATTATTATTCAAATGACATTAATAAATAGATAGTAGGAGGTTGACAGAAATGAATTGTGAATATCATAAGAGCTTAGAGTCAAACTATATTTGCTCTAGTTGTGGAGTAAGTATATGTAAAGATTGTGCAGTTAATCACAATGGGAAAATAGTATGTATTGAATGTGCAAAAAAGGATGGTTTACCTATTATAAAGAATATACCCTATGAAGGTAATACAAGTAACCTTAACGCTAATTCAACAAATCATTATAATGGGAAAACTGCAAGGAGCTACAGTACATTTTGGTCTACAGTGTTTTCTTTTATTCCTGGTGGGGGGCATATGTACTTAGGTACTATGAAAAGAGGATTACAATTTATGCTAGCCTTTTTTGGTACATTTGCTCTAGCTAACTTTTTCTATTCGGCAGATTTCCTAATATTCTTTTCCATAGTAATTTGGTTTTATAGTTTTTTCGATTGTTATCATACAAGGAAAAAACTAGAGCGTGGTGAACAAATAGATGAAGAACTAATTCTTCCCATAGATATCAAGACTATTGATTCAAGACACTTGGGAATAGGATTGGTATTTTTAGGTGGTTTAATTTTATTAAACGAGTTCTTTGATCAGCTAGTTTATATAACTAATAGAATGAATATAGACTCTGAATCTGTTAGAATTACCATAAGACTATTAAGAGATTCTATATTTCCTTTAGTATTAATAGTAATTGGATTTTTCATACTTAAAAAGTCTAAGAAAAGCATTGATGAATAAAGCTAGGATTGCCCTAGCTTTTGCTTTTTAAATGGTAAAGTTTCTGCTATACTATATATAGCTTATACTAAGGAGTGTTAGCATGCTTGAAACTCATATTGAAAAGTTCATAGTTAGTGGTTGCTGTGAAGAAGTACAAAGATATAGGAATAATTGGGGCCAATCTAGTATACCAGATTATGATAAAAATCAATGGACATATATAGTAGAGATTATGATTATTACAATAAAGTCTTTAGTTCCTTTTGATTCTAGTTACGGTTCAGTTATAGATTATAAAAGGTTCAATGAAGAATTAAAGCTATGGTACTATTATAGGCATGGAGAGAATAATTGCCTATTAGGCTGCTTACATAATGATGAAAAGGCTTATTGGGAATATGAAGATGACAGCATATTTTCAAGAATTGTTCCAGTAGTTTGTGCAAACGAAAATTGGATAGTTAGCAAGGGTGAGGTGCTAAAGAATATAATTTACACTACAGGGAAAATATCTTCTATCTTTGAAGGCTTAACTCTTGCAAAGTTGCTTTTTATACTGATAAGTAATTTCCAAATTAGCTATGATGAACTAATTAGTCAAATTAAAGAAGAGATAGTGTGTTTTTCTCAAAAAGAATTTATACAGGACTACACAGGGTATTTTAAATTTTCACCTAGTACATATAAAAGTAACTATAATATTGAATTTGAAAGAAAGCGCATTGAGTTACTTAATGTATTAAATGGAATAGGTAAGAGCCAAGAATATAATACATTAAAGCAATCATTGGATGTATTACAAGATCCAGAAAAAAACAATGAGCAATCTAGCTTTTTTATTGCTGGACTGAAAGGATTAAAGTCAAGTTGTGAGACTAACCCTATAAAGGACGAGGAGTTTATTAAGAATCTTTGTAGTTTCTTAGTAAAGTTAAGAAAAGGAAGAATATCAGTTGAAAGTTTGCAAGTGGAAAAATACATACTGCCTGATGTTTTTCAATATAAGGAAGGAGATGTATTTTTCCATACTTTATTAAAGAAGTGTCAAGTAATTAAGAAAATAAAAGAAAAAGATGTAGTTATTAGCGTTATAAGGACTAAGTCAGGTGTTTATAGGTTTTGGAAAAAATAAAACGGTAATTGAAAAAGAGGAAAAGTGGTCATTTGGCCACTTTTCACAATTATAAGTCTTTATTTAAATAGTTTATGAATTCATCTTCACTAGTATCTGCTAATTCACTTAATTCTTTAATAATACTATCTTTTAATTTCAGAAAAGTATCAATATTAGTGTTTTTTCCTGTATACTCTAGGGCCTCTAATATTACTAACATGTCTTTTTTAGAAATTTCAGCAATTGATATTTTTTCGAATTCTTGCATTTTATTAAATCCCCCTCCTCTAGCGCAATCTAATGTTATCGTTAAAATAACTATTCTATAAAAAATGATAAATACCTTCATTTATTTACAAATTTTTTAGAAAGAATTATTTAAAATTACTAAACAGTAGAAAAATTAAAATATTGCATATTCTCTGGTATAATATAGCTAAGGAAAAACATAGGGACTAAGGGTCTAACTTGAAAAATTATGTTAACAATACTAAAGAACGTAGTTCATAAACTCTGTAGCTTATTCTTAGGTAACTTAAATTAATTATTATTGTGATAATGAAAGAAGGTTTAATAATGAAAACACTTATAACTACTTTAAATTCAAAGTTTATTCATACTTCGCTTTCAATAAGATATTTAAAAAGTTTTGTTGAAAAGGACTTTCCTGATGTAGAAATTGAAGAATATACTATAAATCAGAATATTGAATACATAGTAGGCGATATATTCAAGAAAGACTTAGATGTAGTTGCTTTTTCTTGCTACATTTGGAATATTGATAATATACTTCAGATTTCCGAAACCTTAAAACTAGTTAAGCCTGATATAAAAATTATATTAGGTGGCCCAGAAGTTTCTTTTGATGGAGAGAAAATAATTGAAGATAATTCTTTTATTGATTTTATTATCTTTGGTGAAGGAGAAGAAACATTCAAAGAGTTATTGTTGAATCTGAATAATAAAGATAACAATTTTAATAGTATAAAAGGACTTATCTTTAAAGATGAAGAAGAAACGTATGTTAATGAACCTAGACCACTAATACAAGATCTAGACAATATACCTTCCCCTTTTAACGGTAATCTTCATGATTTCAAAAATAGAATAGTGTATTTTGAAAGCTCTAGGGGTTGTCCTTTTAATTGTAGATTTTGCTTATCATCTACTATCAAGGGAGTAAGATTTTTTTCACTTGAAAGAGTAAAGAAAGATTTAAAAAAGCTAATAGATGCTGAAGTTAAACAAGTTAAATTTGTGGATAGAACATTTAATGCAAAAAAAGAATATGCTCTTGAAATTATGAGGTTTATTATAGACCAGAATGTAAAAAATATAAACTTTCATTTTGAAGTGACTGCTCATTTATTAGATGAAGAGGTATTAGATTTTTTGGCAAAGGCTCCAGAAGGATTATTTCAGTTTGAAATAGGAGTACAGTCAACTAACCCCCTTACTCTTGAAGCAATTGATAGAAAAACTAATACAGAAAGATTAATGGATGTAGTTAGAAGGATTAAAAGCTTTAATAACATACATCAACATTTAGACTTAATAGCTGGGCTGCCATGTGAAGATATTAATAGCTTTAGAAAATCATTTAATGATATATATGCTTTAAGACCTGAAAAACTGCAATTGGGTTTTTTAAAACTCTTAAAGGGGTCTGAATTAAGGTATAAAAAAGACTTATATGGCTATAAATTTTTAGATAAACCACCATATGAAGTTCTGGAAAGCAATTATATTAAGTACAGTGAGATGCTTAAGCTAAAGGGAATTGAAGATTTAGTAGAAAAATATGCAAATGAGCTTTATTTTGAAAACAGTATAAGCTATATTATAAATAATTTTTATGAGGAGCCATTTGTTTTTTTTGAAAGCTTTGCGGAGTATTGGGAGAAAGAAGATCTTAGCAGCAAAGCTCACAGTAGAGTAGAATTATATAATATACTCCTAGAATTCTATAACAGTAATACAAGAAAAAATCAAGAAATGTTTAGAGATATTATTCGTTTTGATTTTATATGTAATTCAAAATCTCCTACAATTCCTGAATTTATGAAAAACTTAGGAGAAGATATACCGAAACAAAATAAACATGATTTTTTGAAAAATCCAGAGAATCTAAAAAAATATTTACCAGAGTTTTTAGAAACGCCAACAAAGAAAGTAGTTAATGAGGTATATATTGAGAAGTTTAATTATGATATACTTAAACTTATAGCTCAGGATTATATAGTAGATGAAGCTATTTCAAAAAGTACTATAATATTATTCATTTATGATAATGATAAAAAAGTATTTGAAAGATGTAAGTGTTTTAAAGTAAATGATGAATTTATGAATCGGGAGTGATAAATTTGAATATTCTAAAGGATTTGCTTTTAGTTAATAAAAGTACACTAAAAAAAACTTCAAGGCTATTTTTAAGTAATTGGATAATAGTATTTACTGGTTTTGTATACACATTACTTAATATTGCTTTATTAATTGTGATGAACATATTTTTTAGAATTCCCATTATAAGATTCTTCTCAGGTATTGTATCATTTATTGCTACTAGTGCCATGATATCAAACTACCTATATCTTCTTAATCAAATTATTAGATATGGTAGAGTTACTCTACAAGACTTTAAAGAAGGCTTTATAGTATATTTGTGGAAAGTATATGGAGTTTTATTTATTGGTTGGGCTGCAGGATTTTTATTTGATAGAATTATAGCTCCTGTCATTTATTCAATCAATTTATCATTAGCGGGAACTATTAGTTTTATTGTAAGCTTTCTAGTGCTAATATTAATGAATGCATTGCCTGAATCTATATATCAAAAACATTATTCTTCTTGGGAAACTGTGACTTATGCATTCGACTTTGTCAAAGAAAATTGGATTGAATGGTTTGTGCCAAATGTAATAATGTTAGGACTATTCTATCTAGTTACAGGCAATGTAATAAAGGATGTTTTTGCAATAAGCTCTGGTTATTTCTTCAGTTTTTCATTAAAAGGTATATTACTTTATGTAATAGGGCAGATAATGTTTTCATTTATTATGATATATAGGGGAATTTTATTTGATATTTTAAGTACAAGCACCAGAAGAAAAAGAGCATTTATGCAACATTTATATAAGTAATTATATTACAGCTATTGCAGAAAAGGACAGGTGAAAATTTTGAAAGGATTAAATGAATATTTTACTCGTAAGACTGAGAATGTTTCTTTTATTGAGATAAAACCTGATTCGTTCGTCTATATAAGCAATTATAAAATAGGGTCAGATACACCATTACCTTTGATTATTGACGAGCTTATAAGTGAAATTAAAGAGGGAACAGCTAAAGATGAAGTGAAAGTTTCTTCTATTATTAATGGAATGATATATATTATTGGAGCAGATCTGAAGTTTAAGTTTTGTGAGCAATATAAAGAAATACTTTATAATTATGACGAAAAAATTGAAGAATATATACTATATATTGGGCTTAAAAAGATAAATGAAAACTCCTTTGAAGATGGTCTTGTATGGCTTAGAGCTTTGTATCATATAAATAGTAATAATCTAATGGGAAAATATAATTACGCTCTTGCCTTAGAGGAAAAAGCAAGAAGACTATTTTCAATAAATGATAAAAAGATGGGAAATATCTTTTTAAATAGCTCTACAAATATTTTTGAAGAGATTGTTAATGACGATTCAAACTTTGACTTGGCCTATTATAAGCTGGGCTATCATTATAAAAATAGTCAGCAGTATGTAAAAGGCAGTTTAATGTGGGAAAAATATCTTCAACTAGGAAAAGATAATGAGATGCTAGATGAAGTAAGGGAAAATCTAGAGGCAATACAAGATGATATAATATACGAAAAAGGATATAATGAAATACTATCTGGCAATCCAAGAGCGGGATTAGAGAGACTTTTACCTCTAAAAGAAAAGTACGTAGACTGGTGGAATTTATTTTTCATGATTGGATTAGGTTATAGGCAAATAGGTATGCATGAAGAAGCTATTGCTGAATTTGAAACTGTTCTTGATTTTGTTCCAGAGCAGGTAGATGCATTGAATGAACTTGGACTTTGCCTAGCTTACCTTGGAAATTATGATGAAGCAATTTCTAAGTTTGCAAAGGCCATAGAATTAAGACCTAAGGACCATGAAATAAGATGCAATAGAGGAATGGCTTATTTACAAATTGGAGATATTCATAATGCAGAAAAAGACATTAATACTGCTAATAAAATGTGCAGCACAGATGAAATAACTATTTTATGTAAAAAAGAACTTGAAAAAGTAAAGGATATGGCTTAGGTCATATCTTTTTTTGAGAGAAAATTTAAGGTTTTGTAAACACTTTGAACAAACACATATTATTATGATAAAATAGCTTTGGAAACGTTTTCTTTTTAGAAAATAATATAAAAGGGGGGAAAACTTTGCTTAAATACTTAACAGATTTAGTTGAGAGGGCTAAAGGTCAAACGAAGAAGGGGTTAGCAGTAGCTGCCTGTCAAGATGGGGAAGTATTAAGAGCTGTCCACGAGGCTGCTCAAAATGGAATTGTTAGGCCAATTTTAATTGGAGATATTGAGAAAACTGAGAAAATAGCAAAAGAATTGGGGATTTCTGTGGAGGAATATGAAAAGATTGAGACTAAAGATTTAGTTGAAGCAGCAAAAATAGCAGTAAGACATGTGAGTAGTGGCAAGGCAGATTTTATTATGAAAGGATTAATAGATACATCTATATTATTGAAAGAAGTCCTTAATAAAGAATACGGTTTAAGGACAGACAGTCTCCTTAGCCATGTAATGATATATGAAGTGCCTTCATACCATAAGTTTTTGTTTTTGACTGATGGAGGTATGAATTTAGAGCCAAGCTTAGAAGAAAAGGTAAAAATAGTGAAAAACGCAGCAAAGGTTTGTAAATCGCTGGGATACTCTAAGATAAAAGTAGCAGTCATTGCAGCAAAAGAAAAGGTAGACCCAAAGATGATTGCAACGGTTCACGCAGATGAGTTAAAGAATATGTATAATGATGGATTATTTGAAGAGGGGGTTATTATAGATGGACCTTTAGCACTTGACTTAGCAGTTTCTAAAGAAGCAGCCAAGGTTAAAGGGTACAGCAGTGAAGTAGCAGGAGATGCAGATATTCTTCTTGTTCCTAATATTGAAACGGGAAATGGAATCGGGAAGAGCTTAACATATTTTGCAAATAGCCAATCAGCAGGTATAATAATGGGCGCAAAGGTTCCTATAGTTTTAGTGTCTAGAGCTGATTCACATGAAGCCAAGCTCTACTCGATTGCACTTGGCAGTATGATTTCTGAGTTAAATAGGCAATAATTTTGGATTTCAAAACATATAAAGGGGTGTAAAAAAGATGAAAAGATTATTGACTGGAAATGAAGCAGTAGCTCTTGGTGCATATGAAGCTGGGGTAACTGTTGCTTCTGCCTATCCAGGAACTCCAAGTACTGAAATACTAGAAAACATATCATTGTATAAGGAAATTTATTCTGAGTGGGCACCAAATGAAAAGGTTGCTTTAGAGGTAGCTATCGGAGCTTCTATAGGAGGAGCAAGATCTATTGCAGCAATGAAGCATGTAGGTGTTAATGTGGCTGCAGATCCATTATTTACTTTTGCTTATACCGGTGTAAATGGAGGATGTGTGCTGGTTTCAGCAGATGATCCTGGAATGCATAGTTCTCAAAATGAACAGGACAACAGATACTATGCTAAGTTTGCTAAGATTCCTATGCTAGAACCTAGCGATAGCCAAGAGGCAAAGGATTTTGTTAAGATTGCTTATGAAATAAGTGAGGAGTATGATGCGCCAGTTCTTCTAAGACTTACTACAAGAGTATGCCATGGTAAAGGTTTAGTAGAAATAGGAGAGAGAAAAGAAGCAGGGTTTAAGGAATATAAAAAGGATATCGCAAAATATGTAGCAACTCCAGCAAATGCAAGAAAACGTAGAGTGATATTGGAAGAAAGACTTGCAAAGCTAGAAGAGCTAAGTAATAAATCTGACTTAAATAAAATAGAATGGAATGATAAAAAAGTAGGCGTTGTTACTTCAGGGGTAGCATATCAATATGCAAAAGAAGTTTTTGGTGACAAAGTCTCATTCTTAAAACTAGGCTTTACATTCCCATTGCCAAAAGCGAAGATAAAAGAATTTGCTGAGCAAGTAGAAAAGCTATATGTAATAGAGGAATTAGAGCCATATTTAGAAGACGAGATTAGAAGTATGGGAATAGAAGTAGTTGGTAAAGAGGTCATTCCAGCAATAGGGGAACTTAGTCCGGACATATTAGCAGAAGTATTGTTAGGAATTAAAGCTGATAAAGTAGATATTAGTCCTGAAAAGGTTGTGGGAAGACCGCCTACTATGTGTGCTGGCTGTCCTCATAGAGGATTATTTTATGTATTAAGTAAAAAGAAAAACGTAGCCATTACAGGCGACATCGGATGCTATACATTAGGCTCAGCACCTCCATTAGAGAGCATGGATACATGCATATGCATGGGTGCTAGTATTAGTGCTGGCCATGGACTTAATAAAGCTTTTGAAAAAAGCGGAAATGATACTAAAGTATTTGGGGTTATTGGAGACTCTACATTTTTCCATTCTGGCATAACAGGATTGATAAATGTAATTTATAATAAAGGCAAAGTAGCAACTATTATTCTAGATAATAGAATAACAGGGATGACTGGACATCAAAATAACCCTGGAACGGGATATACTTTGTCTGGTGATGTAACTCACTATATTGATATAGAAAAAATATGTGAGGCTATAGGTGTTAAAAATATAGCTGTAGTAAATCCATTAGACTTAAAAGAAACAGAAGAAGCTATCAATAAAGCTCTTAATACAAAAGAACCAATGGTAATAATAACTAAAATGCCTTGTGTTTTAAAGAAATCTCCTAAAGAGGAAGTAAATGAATATAAATTAAACGAAAGAGTTAAGTGTACGGTAGACAGAGAAAAATGTAGAAAATGTAAGATGTGCTTAAAAGCTGGTTGCCCAGCAATATCATTTGACGCTAATATAGGTTCAATTATAGATGAATCTATGTGTGTAGGCTGTAACGTATGTTTACAAATATGTCCATTTAAAGCAATAGTAAAGGCGGGTGAGTAGTATGTCTGACGTGAAAAATATTTTGTTTGTAGGTGTAGGGGGTCAAGGAATAATACTAGCTAGTAAAGTATTATCTAAGGGGCTTATTGATGCTGGATATGATGTAAAGATGTCTGAAGTACACGGAATGGCACAACGTGGAGGTAGTGTAACTACTCAAATAAGATATGGAGAAAAAGTTTACTCTCCAATAATAGGTATAGGTCAAGCTGATATTATAGTGTCATTTGAAAAAATGGAAGCTATGAGATGGATAGAGTATTTAAAGCCTAGTGGAAAAATGGTTGTAAATAATTATGCAATCCCTCCAGCACCAGTTTTATCTGGGAAGGTGGCATATCCTCAGGGTATCATTGAAGACTTAGAAAGCAAAGTCAATACAATAAGCATAGATGCAGCACAAGAAGCAAAGAAACTAGGTAATATTAAAACATTAAATATTATAATGTTGGGAGCTCTTATTAAGGCTATGGGCATCGACGAAATAGATTGGGAAAGTGTAATTAAGGAAGAAGTAAAAGAAAAGTTTGTAGATATAAATATTAAAGCCTTTAATATAGGGAAGATGTTAGTTAAATAAATTAAAACAGTAGAGCTAAGGATTTACTTAGCTCTACTGTTTTAATATCAAGAAAAAATGAGCGTGGGAAATACTTTAAATTAATCGTCAATAATGAAAACTCAATATTTTGTATATTATTTAGATAGACTATAAATAAAAAGAGCTATATAGGAATTAATTGGATAGAAAAAACCTATTGACTTATGTTTAAAAATTTGATATATTAAAAAAGTCGCTAGTAAGTGACAAGAAAAGCGAAGCGAAAAAAAGTTAACAAAAAGTGTTGACAAAAGAGAAGA
>CAZUFW010000044.1:0-23381 GCA_964619895.1 uncultured Clostridia bacterium
CAAGAATTTGGAGTAGGAGACCCTGCAAGACTTGGGGCTCAAGTAATATCCGGAATAGGTTTTTTGGGAGTTGGAACTATTATTATTACGAGGAAAAATCAAGTAAAAGGACTGACTACAGCTGCAGGATTATGGACAACTGCATGTATGGGACTTGCAATTGGTATAGGCTTTTATAAAGGAGCAATAGTGGCATTATTATTAATTTGGTTTGTAACAGTTGTTTTACGAAAGATGGAAAACTCAATGCTATCCAAGTCAAATTTGCTAGATATATATGTTGAATTTAGTGAAATGGCTTCCATTAATACAGTTTTGGATACAATAAAGTCAAATTCAATATATATTGATAATATTGAAATTATTAGACAATATTACGGTAATATCACAAAGATAGGAGCAATACTTTCCTTACGTTTAGATCAGAAACGTAGCCATGAAGATGTAATTGGAGACGTTTCTAAAATAGAAGGAATAGATTTTGCAGAAGATATTTAGGACAACTTATTCCCTATTAAGATACTTCAGGATTGTTTCTAGGTACATTATTGTTATGCTTAAATTAATAGTGTTTACAACAAATCATAAGTCGAGAATTTTCTCGGCTTTTTGTATTTTTTGAATAAAATGGACATCATTTTTCTCTAAGAAAAAATTTTGCATAAAAAAGTTGACCGATGGTCATTATAGTGCTACGATAATATCTATAATTGACCAATAGTCATTTTTAATGGAGGTGTTTAGTTGGTGTCAAAGGTTGATAACAATAAAAAGCAAAAAGAAAGTTCTTTATACGATGCGGCTTATAACCTGTTTACGACAAAAGGAATAAACGATACAGCCATCAGCGATATAGTTAAAAAGGCAGGAGTAGCTAAGGGAACCTTTTATCTGTACTTTAAAGATAAATATGACATATTAGATAGAATTATTTTAAACAAAAGCGCTCATGTGTTAAGTAAAGCTATTAAGCAAACTAAGGCAATGGCATTTGAAAACTTTGAAGAGGAACTTTTATATTTCATAGATTATATCATCGAATACTTTAAAGGGGAAAAATTGATGCTAAAACTAATATACAAGAATTTATCTTGGGGAGTATTCAAAAAAGCCTATAGAGACTATGAAGAAGTATATGAAATATATAGCATGTTTGAAAGAGGATATGAAAAAACACAATTGCCTAAGGATGAAATAGAAAAAATGTTATTTATGATTATTGAGTTAACAGGTTCAGTATGCTATAGCTCCATAATATTAAAGGAGCCTGCAGACATAGATGAAATGAAGCCAATTCTTTTTGAAACTATAAAGAAAATTATTTAGGAGATGATCACATGAACAAATTTGGCCTTTTCATAGCAAAGCATAGAAAATTGGTTCTAATAATTGCTACAGTATTATTGCTGCCAGCTATATACGGGGCAGTGATGACAAAGATTAACTATGATATTTTAACCTATTTGCCTAAGAACTTAGAATCAGTTCAGGGGCAGGAAATAATGAATAATGTATTTAACAGTTCCGCTACCAGCATGCTAGTCATTGAAAACATGGAAGCAAAAGATGTGGTAAAGATGAAGAATAAAATATCTCAGGTGGAAGGCGTAGAAAATGTAGTATGGGTAGATGATTTTGTAGATATTTCTATACCAAAGGAAATGCTGCCTGATGAATTAAAGGAAATGTTCTACAGAGATAATTCTACTTTATTAATGATTAAATTTAGTAACGAATCATCATCAGCCGAAACTCAGCAAGCCATAGTAGATATAAGGAGTATACTAAACAAGCAATGCTTCCTGAGTGGAATGTCAACAATACTCAAGGATACCGTAGATTTAGCAGATAAACAAACACCAATTTATGTGCTATTAGCTGTAGCGTTGGCTACTATAGTATTGATGTTAACATTAGAATCCACCATAGTTCCATTCATAATACTAATAAGTATAGGATATGCCATACTATATAACTTTGGGACCAACATATTCTTTGGAGAGATATCTTATATAACACAATCATTAGCAGCAGTATTGCAGCTTGGAGTTACCATGGACTACTCCATATTCTTGCTTCATAGATACGAAGAAGAATGTAGGAGCTTAGAAGACAGAAACCAAGCAATGGCAAAAGCCATAGCAAAAACAGCCTCCTCTATAGTAGGCAGCTCTATGACTACAGTAGCTGGATTCTTGGCCATAGCTGTTATGGAATTAACCATAGGGAAAGATATAGGGTTCGTAATGGCTAAGGGAGTATTACTTGGAGTGTTGTCCGTACTAACAATATTACCTGCGTTTATACTAACCTTTGACAAAGTTATTAATCGCTTCAATCATGGTACAGTGTTGCCAGAGTTTGGAGGATTAGCAAAATTAGTTACTAAACATTACAAAGCGTTTATACTATTGGCTATATTAATATTTTTGCCAGCATTCTATGGAGAGAGAAACAACAAAATTTATTATAACTTAGATGAATCTCTACCAGATGATATGGAATCTATAGTGGCATTTAGAATACTTAAAGATGAATACAATATGATGACAACTCATATGGTTCTCCTATCAAAGGATGTACCAAATTATGAAATAAAGAAGATGATAGGAGAAATTGAAAAGGTAGAAGGAATAGAAAACGTATTGTCCTATCAAAAGCTAATAGGACCAAGTATACCAGAAAACTTCATTCCATCTACAATAAAGGATAGGTTCGAACAAGGGGACTATAAGCAAATACTTATTAATTCTAAGTATAAAGCAGCAACAGAAGAAGAAAATGCTCAAATAGAAATGATAGAGCGCATAGTTAAAAAGTATGATAAAACAGCTATGTTGACGGGAGAAGGAGTACTGACAAAGGATTTAGTAAATATAGCGGATAAAGACTTTAAGAGGGTAAATACCTTATCCACACTAGCTGTATTTGCCATAATATTAATGGTGTTTACCTCATTCTCCATACCATTATTTTTAATAATCCTAATAATGTTAGCTATATTCATCAATATGAGCATCCCTTATTACTTAGGGCAATCCATACCATTTATAGCAAGCATAGTAATAGGCTCTATCCAACTTGGGGCAACAGTAGACTATGCCATACTATTGACTACTAGGTTTAGAGAAGAGTTAAGGAATGGACACGATAAATTTAATGCTATGGAGATAACTGTTAGGGAATCCTCAAAATCCATTGTTACCAGCGGTTTAACTTTTTTCGCATCTACAGTTGGAGTAGCAGTTATATCTAAAATTGAGATTATCAAAAGCTTAAGCTCTATGATAGCAAGAGGAGCATTGATCAGTACAGGAGTAATATTATTTATTCTACCAGGAGTACTAATAGCTGGTGAAGGATTTATAAGAGTTACATCTAAAAACTGGGATAAAAGCATAAAGGAAAAGATAGGGAAAGGAATGATAGCATATGAAAACAAATAAGAAAACAGCCAAAATACTCACTATAGTAATGGCTTTATCCATGATAACATCCAGCATTGCTTTTGCAGGAGGTAAGGTTACAAAAGAAGAAACAGTCTACGTAAACTTAAACAATAAAGGTGAAGTCATAGATACAACATCTAGTATCTGGCTCCATTCAGACTCCTCTTTAGGAAGAGTAGAAGATAAGACCATACTAAAAGAAGTAATAAACGTCAAAGGTGACGAAATGCCAACATCAGAAGAAGGCAAACTTATATGGCAATCTGATAAAAAGGACATTTATTATCAAGGAAAAACAGGCAAAGAACTACCAATAAAAGCAGAGATTAAATATTACTTAGATGGAAAGCTAGTAGAGCCAGAAGATATTGTGGGAAAATCAGGAGATATGAGGATTACCATAGATATAGAAAACAGAGACAAAAGAGGGACAGTTTATGCTCCATATATGATTGCTGCTGCAGTAGACTTACCTATGGACAAATTTACAGATGTAAAAATCAACACAGGAAAAATATTATCAGAGGGCAGTAATCAAATAATTACTTTTATTTCATTACCAGGATTGAAAGAAAGTCTAGGAGTAGAAAAAAATGTAGTAGATTTGCAAAATCATTTAGAGATAAAAGCAGAAGTTAAGGATTTTGAAATGAAGCCTATAGTATTTACAGCTACATCTGAAATACCTGAATTAAATGGATTAGACAATGCTAAAAACTTAGATGAATTAATAGATGGTATAGAAAAAATAAAAGAAGCCAGCGCAAAATTGAATGAAGCTACTAAAATGCTATATGATGGACAAATAAAACTAGATAGTGGAATAGATGAATTGGTAAATGGAGTAAATATCATATCTCAAAGTGCTGACCAATTAGGAGAAGGATTTGTAGGCTTAGGTAAAGGTTCAGCAGAATTTAGTACCAAAGCTATGGAATTCTCTCAAGGAGCAACTAAGGTGGCAGAAGGAGTAGCTAAAATTCCAGAGAGCACTAAGGCCTTAAACGGAGGAATGGAAGAATTAATCCAAGGAACAGAAAACATAAAAAATGGTCAAGATAGCTTAACTCAAGGGTTAGATAAGAGCTTAAAAGCATTGGAACAAATCAAAGCAGGAAAAGAAAAAGAAGGAAAAGTAGTAGACTTATTGTTAAAAGGTGTAGAAGGACTTGAAACTATAGCCAAAGGCATAGGAAAAATACCAGGGGCGGATGGATTAGCTGAAAAGATGTTAGAAGGACTAGGGCAACAAAAAATGGCACTAGAAGGACTTAAAACATCTAGTAGCGAACTATTAGCTGCATTATCACAAGTAGAAGAAGGACTAAGTGAAGCAGAAAAAGCATCAGTACAGTTAGCCCAAGGCATAGAAAATGTAAATCAAGGACAAAGAAAAATAGGCGGTGGACTAAATGAATTAGCCACAGGTACAGAAGGATTAAAAGAAGCATCAAGTCAATTAGTAGAAGGAAGTGCTAGACTACAACAAGGTGCAGGACAACTTAAGGAAAACGCCCTAAAGGCAAAAGAAGGCTCAGATAAATTCGTGGAAGGGTCAAAAGGCCTTGCAGCAGGAGGACAAAAACTAAAAGAAGGCAGCAAACAATTAGTAGAAGGCACAAAAGAACTAAATGAAGGAATGGACCAGTTCCATAAAGAAGGTATAGTAAAAATGACCGACGAAGTAAATGGCAGCGATCTTGACATAACAAGAGTGCTAGAAAATAAAGACCAGTTAGTAAATATATCAAAGAACAACAAAAGCTTTACAGAAAAAAGCGAAGACATGGATGGAAATCTAAAATTTGTTATGAAAACAGAAGGAATAAAGGGTCAGGAAAAACAAGAAAAATTAGAAATAAAGACAGAAGTAGAGGAACATAAAGGTTTTATAAGTTGGTTAAGGGGAATATTTAAAAAATAGGAGAAAAAGAACATAAGGATATTGTTATGAAAACCTATGGGAGACCATAGGTTTTTATAACGAATAGGAAAGTTCTACTTTATAATATTTGATTAAGATGAACTTTCCGTAATGAGTTTCAAAAAAGGCTTCCTTAATTTATTTAATACTTCGATAGAAGCCTTTTTTATAATTTTTGTTTTTTCTTAGTACAAGTCCTTTTTATTATCTAGAATCTTCTTTTTATTTATACTTTGTTATATAATGGAAGCTAATACAAGAGATTTATAATTAAAATTGTAAATTTGCATTTAAAGGGGAGATATGAATGAAAGTTGAGGCTTTAAAGAATGATAAAATTGAAGATTTTATAAAATATTGTAAGAAGCACAAAATGGAAATAGATGATTCATTTCTGTATGACGAAGATTTAAGAGATTTTGAACCTAATGAAGAAAATCCTACTTATATAGTAACAGATAATCAGGGCGAGATAAAAGCAACAGCTTCACTTATATTGGATGATTATAATAAAAGAGGAAAGAAAGCACGATTTAGGATATTCCATTCGGAAATTGAGGATATCGAGTGTTATAAAATGCTTATGCAAGCTATTTTAAAACATACAGAAGGCTTAGACAATATATTTGTGTTTGTGCCACTTGTAAATAAGAAGTTGATGAAGTTTATTGAAGGATTAAAATTTACGGCAGATAGATATTCCTTTCTGCTTGTAAGAGAGGATTCAGATGTGCCTAAGTTTGACTTTCCAGAGGATTATTCTATCAGACCACTAAAACCAGGTAATGATGAACAAATCTGGTGTGATGTTAGGAATGCTGGGTTTGCAAAGCTTAAAGGAAGTGAAACTCCTATCACACCACAAATGGTGTCAAAAATGATTGCGGGAGAAGACAATATAGAGGGCGGTTCAATGATACTGTATCATAAGGAAAGACCTATAGGAATTGTTAGAGGATCAAAGGACGAATATGAAGATTCACCAATAATGAATATAGGACCTCTTGCCATAATACCAGGGTACCAAGGTAAAAGATTAGGAAGAATGTTGCTAAGAGCTTCTCTAAACTTTGCAAAAGAAAAATCTTATAAAAGGACAGTACTTTGTGTAAATGCAGAGAATGAGAGGGCAAAGGCACTATATATTCAGGAAGGATTCAAGCAGGTTGAGGCTGTTGTATGCTATAAATATGAAATATAAAGGATTGCCCACTATTCTTATTTTTAAAACATTTTTTTCTTTACCATTATGGAAGCAATGACAAATGAAAAAAATAAAGATATAAATAACACTATACTAAAAGCATGAGGATTTCTAGCCAAAGGTACTCTTACGTTCATACCATAAAAGCTTGCTATCATAGTTGGAATAGACATTACTATAGTAATGGAGGTTAAAAACTTCATTACTATATTTAGATTGTTTGAAATAACAGAAGCAAATGCATCCATCATTCCACTTAAAATATTGCTATAAATATTTCCCATTTCAATGGCCTGTTTATTTTCTATAATAACATCTTCAAGTAATTCTTTATCTTCAGGATATTGTTTTATATTTTCATGTCTCAACATTTTCTCAAGTACTATTTCATTAGATCTTAAAGAAGTTGAAAAGTATACTAAGCTTTTTTCAAGAGATAATAATTGAAATAATTCTTTGTTTTTAGTAGATTTATGAAGTTCTTTTTCTATTTTATTGCTTTTTCTATCAATTTGTCTTAAATATTGAAGATATAAAGCAGCATTTTTATAAAGTATTTGAAGAATAAATCTAGTCTTTTTAAATGTATAAAAATCCTTTACTTTTCCTATTACAAAGTCATTTAATATAGGAGTATCTTTTACGCAAGTAGTAATTATAAACTCTTTTGACAAAATAATTCCTAGAGGAATAGTCCCGTAAAATTCAGAATCTGCTTCTTTTTCCATTATAGGGATGTCTACTAAAATAACAGTGTAATTATCTTCCTTTTCAATCCTTGCTCTTTCTTCCTCATCAAGTGCTGCTTTTATGTGATCACAATCTACATTAAACATGTCACATACTTTATTTATCTCTTCTTGAGTAGGATTTATCATATTAACCCAGGTGTCTTTTTCTATATTATCTAACTGTATCAATTTTTCATCAATAGTTTTATATACTCTAATCATAATTATTGCTCCCTTACATTTAATTTAAAGTACACCATACCTTATTATTACCTATCATTAACAGTTTGAGTGTACTTTAATCTATGTAAAGAACACTATTAATAATGATAAATAAAAAAACCTTCAAAATAAACGAAAGTTTTAAAAGATCAAATTTAAATATATAATAACAAAAATATTATACTATATAATAAGTAGTTATACTAGAAATAACTTATGGTATGTTCATTACCTATACATAAATTAAAGGCCTAACGGCCTTTTAATTTTTATTATGCTTTTTCTTCCCACCAGCCAAAAGCGACTCTCGAATATATCTGTAAATTTCCTGGTGACAAAAAAAATAGGGAAAAGGAACTTCCTGGAGGTATGATATACATGCCTTGAAAATCATGCTTTGTAAGGGTTTCACTTGGTTCAACCCTTCTCACAAAGGTGTAGGTACCGCCTATAGGGTTTCCAGATACATAGCTGGCATTTTGAATTTCAACCTTGGGCATTGGCGCTGGAATAATTGCCTGGTTACCTGCGGCAAAATATGGCGATGATTGTCTTATTCCAGGAAGTATGGTGCTTAGCCAGCCTTCGGCTGTTAATGCCACATCAGAAAAGTTGGTAATGGTATAGGCATTCAAAAACATATTAACATTGGAGCCAGCAGGGTTGACTAGTGCGCCCCATGCATTGTATATTCCACCGAAAGATATGATATCAGTTTGACCCAGAAAGTATTCTCCAAGATAGGAGTGATATACGTTTTCTGGTAGCACGTTGACCTTTTGGAGTTGTTTTTCATAATCATGCATTGACTGATGATTCATATTGCTTCCTCCCACCAGGTCAAAACGATTGTCCCTGTGATGTATTGAGATACCTGCGGTCTTAGAAGTATTGAAAAAGAGCCTCCGGGGCCGATAATTATTGAGCCATTGTGTGAATCGCTTACAAGGGTGGAATTTGGGGCAACAATTCTACCGAAAATATTCACACCTCTAATCATGGGTTCAGTCAAGTAATCGGCATACTTCATTACGGCCTTTGGTATTGGAGGAGGTGAAAAGCCCTGATTCGATGAAGTTACAGTGGAGGAGACTACTGCATTTTTAGGTGAACTTGCATTTAACCAGATTTCCCCGATAAAGCTTTGAGTTGAAAAGTTTGTTATGGTAAAAATATCGAAATATAGATTTACTCCTGAATCAATAGGATTTATTATTCCGCCCCAAGCATTATATCCGCTGCCGAAATTCAGTAGCCCGGTTTGGCCTATAAAATATCTACCAAGCCTTGAATTCAAGGCTGGACTGGTTATGTTTACTACCTCAATTGGTTGTTTACTCATTTCTTTTGACATACTATTACTCCTAACTGTGCATTCTTATAATGATATTATATGAAACAGTATGGGAAGTTGTTCAATTTGATTAAATAGTAAACTAGTGGTCAGGTTTGAGTTATTCACTTACTGCTTTGAAATAGCAAAACATCCTATCTCTAATTTTTCCCCTAGTACAAGTTTTATTTCACACATATTCCCTATAAAATGTAACTATAATGGGGATGGGTTTGGTGATGTCTAGGCGTACTATGCTGATTATTATAGGCTTTTTATGTATACTTGCAGTTCTCCTTATAGGGGACTTTATTATAACAAATTCAAATACTTATAGAAACAGAAATAAAGGCAAAAACTTGTGGGAACATATAGTTTTGAAGAGGATTGTTACTGGCAAGTGTTTTTGGAGAAATTTCGGCAAATAATTTTACTGAATTTTTTCCCGTTTGAACATTAAAATAATGACTTCCTGTGTTCTAGCCTATAACTCTTGCCAGACATACTAAAAAGCTCACATCTGTATGTAATCCTGTCTAATACTGCTGTTGTTAAAGCAGGGTCGCCTAACAATTCTGTCCAATCTTCTAAACCCTTATTGGATGTGATAATAATTGAAGCTTGCTCATGAAGTGCTGATACTAACTGAAAAAATAGATTTGCTTCTTCTCTTGTTATTGGAAGGTAACCAAGTTCGTCTATTATGACAAGGCTTGAAGATAATATTCTATTCATTTTTCCTTTGCTTTTTCTTGATATTTCTTGTGTTTTTAGTACATGCATCAGATTATCCATTGTTACAAAGCTAACCTTATACCCTAGTTCTACTGCTTTATACCCTAATGAAATTGATAGATGCGTCTTTCCTACACCTGGAGGGCCTAGGAAGATAAGATTATACATCCTATCTATCCACTCCATTTCTAACAGCCTATTGACTTGTTTCTTTGTTATAGATTTTTGAAAATCAAGGTCAAAGTCTTCTATTTTCTTTATTACTGGGAAGCCTGCATTTTTTAATCTTCTTTCTTGTGCTTTTTTATCTCTTAATTCTATTTCATTTTCAAGTATTCTTATTAATATATCTTGATATGAATAGTCTTTTAAATCAGCTTCTTCAATAATTTTATCTGCATTTATTCTTAAGTAATTTAGGTTAAGTTCTTTTGCGTGTTCTTTAATTTGCTCTAGTTTATCCATGACTTTTTGTCCCCCTTCAAAGCACTTATATATTCATCAATGTTTCTAATCTCAGGTTTTATACCTTGATACTTTGAAGAGACGGATAGGTTTGCTTTGTCATATTTCTTTTCTGAACCTGTTTCTTTTTGAAGTTTTAGATATTCCAGTGTATCTTTAAACATGCCTGCACTAAACAGCTTTCGTCTTACACAGTATTCTACTGCTCGTCCTATTGATTTTTCATCATAATCCTTTACTACTGTTATTATTAATCCAAATTGATCTCTACAATATCTCTCTTTTTCTTTTCTTATGTTATCTAATAGTTCCTTTGCTTCGTCTGTCATTCCAAGAGCATCAAAGGCTTTATCATACATTTCATCTCTAGTTTTCTTTTTTTCTCTTTCTGGATGATAAGTTTGAATTAATTTACCCTTTTGATTACTGATACTGTGAGTTGCTATAACTAATCCAGTATCTAAATCAACTATATTCATCTTATTACCTTCTATTATTAGATTAACTTCTTTACCTGGTCTATATGTGCCTTTTGGAACCTGGTATCTATTCTGTTTGTATGATACGGTATTGTTTTTTCTGACAGAATAGGTTAAACTATTTCTAAGTTGAATATTTTCAAACAGGCTAGGTACTTTCTGTAAGTGTTCCTTTTCCAGAGCAAACACTTCTTTAGGTACCTTTCTTGTTATTTCATGTACTTTAGCATTACCAGTTCTATCTAACCATTTAAATGAGTCCTCATTTAGTAAATCAATATCTACAAAGGTCCTATGCTTTGCAAAATTATATTTTGCATATTTAACTACTGCTTCAATTTTTCCTTTACTTTCTGGATCAAATGCTCTACATAACCTAGTTTTAAATCTTATGCTGCTTATGTAGCTTTGAAACATTTCAGTGTAGATAATATCTCCATGGTTTTCTGATACAGCTAAAATTTTATCTTGATCATATACTATTTCTTTTGGCATACCTCCAAAGTATTCAAAAGCTTTATTATGAGCATCTATGAATGATAGCGTACTAAAGGGCTTGTCTCTCCACCATAGAAACTTATATCTCGAATGAGAAAGTACCATTGCAAAACAATATACTTTAACTCTTGAGCCATCACATTTAGATAGCCAGATCTCACCTAAATCTACTTGTGCTTGATATCCCATTTGAAGCTCTGGAACTTCTTCATATTGCCTTATACAAGGAGCCTTAGGCAGTTCATATTTTTCCCTTAAATCCTTTACATAAAGTCTTAATGTTCTATCACTAAACTCCACTTCACCATACCTTTCTTTGAGCCAATCATATATTTGAGCAGTAGATATATCTCTAAATTCATTTATCCAAGATAATATTAATTCCTTATGTTTATCAACTTTCTTGTTTCTATTTTTAGCATCTTCCTTTAGCTCTGCATATTCTTCATAAGACATATTCCAGTATTTATCTACTGTCTTGTAGTTAATATTAAGAAACCTACTTACCTAAGACTTATTAAATCCTTTTAATTTGTACTGCTTAATTTCAGCAAACATATTCCATCCCTTCAAGCTGTATTCCTCCTCTGATAAAACATATCTTTAATTTTATCAAAAGGTGAGGTATTATTGTATTATGCTGGAAAAGATTCTCCGTTTTTGTTTGCCAAAATTTCTCCCTTTTATTATACCAGTCACAAGGATTTAAAGAATAGAAATCTATCGATACTAATTGAGATAGATTCAAATTCATTAAGTTTAATTGATATTGATGCTAATGAAGTTGTAAGAAAATATGTAGTGGCTACAGGAAAACGAGAAACACCTACTCCTATCAAGGATCTTTAGGATAGTACAGAAAGCAACTTAGTGCAAAGGTTTTGGGACTTGGTGGATAGGGCTAGATGTACGCTGGGCTACATGCTGGTAAAAATAAATTGATAAATATAGAGTAAATATACAGAAAGAATAACTACCTGTCTACATAAACATTAAAGGATGTTCATAAGCATCTTTTTTTATATTTAAACTAATTTACAAAGATATATTTCTAATACTTAGTTAAGTTCTAATAGATGAAAGTTGGTAAGTTACTAAGAAAAATTAGCAGAATAGTTAAATTGGTTAGATTACACAAAAGTTGGTTTTTTGGAAAAAATTAAAGGAAAAGGTTGGATTATGTAGAAGTAATATTAGGACTTATAAAGATAAATCGACTTTATAGGAGAACGAGAATAATAACAGAGAGAAGTAGATATAGCCGAACTAGAATGCCTTACTTTAGTGTTATTTAAGAAATCGCGTTCAGTAATAATACATTAGGAATATTAACTTTGAGAGGAGGATTATTAGTATGTCAAAAACTTATGGGCAATATGATAGTAGAAATTTTGTGGAAATTAACATATTTGATATTGATGAAGATATCAACTGTACATTGGCTCACGAGAACATACACTTACTTTTAACTCAGGTAACAAAATGGGGAAATTTAGGTTACTGTCTAAGAAAAATAAATGTTATTGACGACAGTAAAAACCACTTTGTTAAATTCATACATAAAAATACTATAAAAGTTCATGAAGCTACTGCTGTATATTTTGAAATATTCTATTTGTTAAAGGAAAAAGGTGAATTGGGCTTAAAGAAGAAAATCGACGATCTTAGACGATATAACAGAGAATACTATAATTATTTGAAACCATTAATTCCATTTATCAATGAGATTTTGAGAAATCCAACAGATATTCAAGAAAAAGCGAATCAAGTTACAACAGTGATATATCATATTGCTGTTAATTCCTTAAACACAAATATTATAGACGTTCCAATTGAATACTTTCAGAGTAGTAAGAATGTACAAAAATTTATTTCGACCTCAGAATTGAGTGCTGGAATATTGCCTTTTCAACGTTTTAAACAATTAATAAAACAATGCTTGGAGAGAATAAAATCTTTGAATCAATTTGATGGGGGTGAGATTCTTAATGAGATTATTGATTTACACGATCAGGTTAAGTATCTTTATGACAGTGATTATAGATTAAGAGAAATTAATAAAGTAAAAGACTTTATATTAAGGTTATTCAAGAACTCAGATAATATAAAGGACATTGAAACTTACTTGAATACTGTCAATCTGAAAGAAGTTGATTTAGAAGAGGCTATTTACTATGCTGTTCCAAATTCATTTAAGGAATATGAATCAAGTTCAATAACGTCTAATAATGAAATAAGTGCAGTTTTAATGAACACCCAAAAATATGGAATCATATTTATTTTTGGCGACACAGCCGATGCGCTTGAAATGATAAGACCATACTACAGGATTAGCAACAGAGATATGGAAAAAATGCGTAAAAATTATCATGGTTGTTATTCAGTAACAATATTTGATTATTATCGAAAAAAGCAATCAGTTACCACTATGAGTAGAGGTAAACTTCTACATGCATTATCTAAGAATAATCATCCAGTAGTAGTAAGTTATAAAGCCTTCAATTACAGCGAAATGAAAATTACTGGATTGCCACCATTAGATAATGAAGTATTTATATATTGTGATAGGGCTTATCCAAATGCAGTTGAAATTATAAATAATATTTCTGATAATGTTATATATACAATTATTATTAGTTATGAAGAAATGAAAATCTTGTTATTAAAAATTAGTGATAAATTACATTTTTTCTTACCTATATTGTCAGTTGTGGAATACAAAATTCGCAAAGATATTGAAGAAAGAAAGCTTAATCTAGAGATATTAAATTCAATTATAGTCTCTAGCAATAAAGAGCGAATTAATATTGACGAGTACGGAGAAAAAACAGTAGAATTTCCAGCTGTAAAAATGAATGAAATTGACAAAGTAATGAATAACATATTTCAACTTTAGTAAAATATCTTTTAATAGAGTATCTCTGTTCACTTTGCTCACATCTTTACGTGTCAAGCACCACCTTCTAAGAAACGCTCCGAGGATTCAGTTCAGAGACATCAGAAATACGAAAAGGTAGTGTGGCAAGGAAAACTTGGCATTACTGTCAAGGTGAAAGTCCTTGTATGAAAAGGTCTAGCACACCACTATTATCAAGTGGTGTGTCGTTGTTGGTGACAATAAAGGTAAAATATACAGAGAATTATACAGATTACAGGGGAGACCGTGATCCCAGAAGCATATTCAGCTCCGTCAATCGTATCCCCACAATAGAGGGCTAAAGCAGATGACGACGTATTTGATATTACGTAAGTTAATACAAAAGAATTGTTTGATGGCGAGATTCTTAAAGGTCTATTGGGTCAGGGTACGTGGTATGTATAAAGAATAATGTCTAGAACTTGGGAGGACTTATGACTTTCAACATAAGTTGGTAAGCCTACCCAATTGAAAAAGAGGATAGCTGATGAGTCATGAAAAGTCGGATTATCTAATCGTATTCCGAGGTCGGGAGAGCCGACTACATGGGGAAGTTGATAATAAGTATACGTAGTTCTAAAAGGAAACTTCAGCCAGACATGTACGGCTGGATAACTAAAGCAAATCTAACTGAGAAGAGTAGCAAGAAAGCTATTTACATTTATTTTATGGATATATTTTGAAAACACCCAAAGAAAATATAGAACAAAAATTGCTAGACAGAAAGTCGTTATAAGCGAAAGTTTATGAGATGGAGGCCTAAAATGTATCAGTTTTGTACAACCGAAAGAAATAATGCAAAGGCAAATGAATATGAAACGAAGTCTATGCTTTATTTGTTAAGTTATAGAAAGGATAGCAATGAAATAGATACATTTTTAATTGATTGTTTTAATGATGTAACAGGAGCTAGTGATGATGTTACAAAATTATGGGACGTTCAATCTAAAAATGTTAAATCACTAAATCCTACAAAAATTGGTATCGCTCTTATTACCTTATTTCAAAATTACACTTCTAGCATTGACTTTGAGCATTATATTTTATATATGCCAAAGCTTAAAGAAATGTATTTAAATGATGAAACCTTATCAGTTTATTTTTTTGACAACTTTATTGACAAGCATCAATTAAAAGTAATTGATGGACTAAAAAAAGAGTATTTACGCAGAAATGGAATTGATGCTAACCAAAATAGTATAAATGAGTTCCTTAAAAAGGTGACCTTTGTCAACGCTACTGAAGATAAGGTTGAATATATAAAAAATATTGTAAAGTTTAAGAATCTTGTAACCATTGATGATGCGTTTTTTATTGCAATTTTTAATGAAATACGAGATAAACAAACTAAATTAAAAAATATAGATATTGAAGGTAAAAAAATCAATTGTGCAAAAGATGCTCTTGCATTTGAGAAAGTAATTCACAAAAATGAGATTGATATTTTGATAATCAATCGTTTTGTTGGTGTTGATTTATTTTCAAACAGAATGATACCGAATTTGTTTTTTGATGAAGTTAAAGATTATGATTTAGATCAAAGAAAAGATATAATTGAAGATTGTAATGCTTCAATATCCAAAGTTATATTTAATAAAAATAATAAAAGGATATTTTGGAATTTTTTTGAGAATACAATTTTTCTTGTGAGAAAAAATGCTAAGAGGTTGCCTAGAGATATATATGAGGAATTAAAAAATAAGAAAGTACGATTTCCGATATCTTTAGATGAATTAAGCGCCATATATTTAATATCTATTTTAAAGGAGGGCTTAGATAATGAGGATTAAAAGGACGGGGTTTGGAAATAGCAAAGAAGCCTTTGTTGAAAATAATATTAAAGATGGTGTTAACATTATTTTTAGTGATGACAACAACAAAGGAAAAACATTAGTTGTACAGGGAATGATGTACGCTTTAGGAAATGACCCCATCTTTCCAAGTGGATTTCCTTTTGAGCAATATTATTTTTACACAGAGATAGAGATTGGTGGTAAAAAACTTGAATTTTTACGTCATAATAATTCGATTGCTATAAATGATACGTCTAATTTGTATTTGTTTGATAGCATAACAGAAATGAAATTTTTTTTAAAAAGCGAGAACATCATTAATTTGCCGCTTATTGTTAAAGATACACGTGAAACTGTTTGTGACCTTTCTTTATTTTATGAAATGTTTTTTATTGGACAGGATAAGAGAAATCCATCCAATATAATAAATTATGGCTATAATAAAAAACAAGATTTTATAAATATGCTATGTTCTATGAATGGTTATCCCCTTACTGACGTTCAAGAAGATAAAAAGGAAATAGAAGAAAAAATTATAAAGGTAAAAACAGAGATATCTACTACTAAAAAGCTACTAAAACTACTTAAAGTTAATCCTCAACTATCTAGCTATATTGATAAATTTAGTGATGACTTGTCGATAACTGTGCTAAGGGATAGAATGAGAAAAATTCATGGGGATATAGGGGAATATAAGAAAAAACGAACAGCAGAAATTAATAGAAAAACAAAACTTGAAGTATTGATAGTCGAATTAAATTCTTTAAATAGAAATATAGAAAAAGGTAAAATTATATGTGCTGATTGTGGTAGCGATAGAATTGTTTATACTAATAGAGATTTAAGCTTTGATGTGAGTAATTCATATATCAGGCAAAAAGTATTACGCTCTATAAATTTTCAAATATCGAAAAAAGAAGAGATTATCAATGAATACAGTAGAATAATTCATAAGGAACAAGATAAATTGAAAACCTTACTGAAAGATATCCCGGAAGATATACAAAAGATATTATTATACTCTGAAGAAATTCTATCTGGTATAGAGTACGATAACAAATTAAATGAGCTTAATGAAGAACTAAGAAGCTTAATACAGGCAAACAACTCAGCAAGCGAAAACGATAAAGAAGCAAGAGCAAAATATATTAAGATGAAGAATTCAATTGTTGAAAAAATGAATCTATTTTACTCAAAAGTTGATCCAAATGGGAAATTGAATTTTGATGATCTATTCACAAAGAAGAATGTTACTTATTCAGGTAGCGAAGAACAGGAATATTATTATTGCAGACTTCTTGCGTTAAATGATTATTTTCAGCATGAATTTCCTATAATTATTGACTGCTTTAGAAGTGGAGAAATTTCTACGCAAAAAGAAGAAATTATGATTCAAACATTTCAGAAAACAGGAAAGCAAGTTATACTTACATCTACGTTAAAAAAAGAAGAATATGACAGTCACAAATATGATAAATATGATGGTGTGAATGTAATTGATTATAGTGTTAATGAAGATAGTAAGATTTTGAATGAGACTTATGTCGAATTAATGCAAGAAATCTTTACTAGATTTGGTATATACGAAATATAGTATTAAGTGGTTTTAAACCAGACAAGCTGTTAAGAAAACTTTACTAATAGATATTGTGTATTTGATAATTGAAAAATCCCCTAGATAATGATTGAAAAATCCTCTAGGTGAGTTATTACTTGAGAATTAAAACCGATTGCCATTGACATGGAGCCTCTATAAGCATGATTCTTTTGCCTTGGAAAGGCCTTATGCACTAAGGCTTATGCCAAAGTAAAGGCTATCATACTTATCTCTCCATGTAAATGGTGCGCTACGCCAATCTAACAATATATTATCAATTGAAATTAGAGGTAGAGGAAATTTCAATTATAAAATGGAGGAAATTTCAGCTATCATAAACATATTGTATATAAATGGTACTATTAAAAGAAAAACATAGTGCGGATATGAATGTTTCATAAAAAATGTATAAAAAGCTTATAAAGCAATAAATGAGTACTTACGTAAAATTATACAGAATAAGCATATGTTTAAATCCTTTAGGTTCCCTGACTACAGCTGCATAAGGTTCATCTGTTTTAAATTCTCTATTTAGTTCATTAGCAATCTTTGATTCGTTATATTTATCTGCATGGGGCTTGTATTGAGCAATTGTATAGTTTGATACTAAGCCATTTTGCTTCATTATTCTAGCTATTCTTCTTGATACTATATAGACTGATTTTTTAAGCTCGACTTTAATTTTTCTAGTGCCATAGTTATTTCTACTTGTTATGAATATATCTATAACTTTTGGTGTTATTTCATCTGTTAATTCTTTAGCCTTTGCACCGTAGTAATAAGTACTTCTAGGAATTTGTAGGACTTTGCATATTGCTGATATACTATATTTGTGAGCGGCTATTCTTGATCACAGCTACTTTCGTCCTAATATCAGCACCGCTTGCTTTAAAATATCATTTCCCATTTTTAATTGTTGTTTTTTCCCTTAGCATAATTAATTCATTTTCTCTAGGAGAACGATTATCTTTTTCCTTAAAGGAACCAGTAGTTTGGCTTTTTTTAACCCAAGTATTAAAGGCAGTAGGTATTAAGTCATATTCAATTATAATATCTTTTTTAGACTTACCACTTTCGTATAGCTTTACTATTTGTTCTTTGAAATCTTCGGTATAGGTTCTTCTTGCTCTCTTTGTCATATGAACGCTTCTCTTTTTAAATGTTGGTATTAGTTTACATGACCTTATTTTAGCTGTCTAGTTTATTGCAACCTATTCAATGTTTTATAAACAGCAGGACCACGCCGGCAAGAGTAAACATCCCTGAAGCCAGCTCTAAAACCTATGCGACAATATGCAGAAGAAACATCATCACGGCTACCGCCACGGTCAGGATCATCACGACAGGCATGGCAAATATTTTTAGTATCAATCTCATTGGTTAAGCCTTTTCTCTATCTTTCTACTATAAATTTACTATCCTGCAAGCAGGCCAACAATGCTGTCGCGGCTTAGTTAACCTTGTCCCGATGCTTCAGGCCAAGTTGACCCGAGGTGGGCGCTATGTTTTGCGTCATCATAAAAACCGTTATATAATAAAGTCACAATTTATAGTTAAATTACAGGGGGGAGTGCCATGCTTATATTTTTAGATAGTAATATCTTCTGTTCGGACTTTTATCAAATAAGCACTAACTTTGAATTGCTGAAAAGTTATATTAGCAAAGGTGGTAGTTGGTTGTGTTTGTCTGAAATTGTTATTGATGAAGTGAAAAATAAGTACAGAGAAAAAATTACTGCACAGGTACAAAAAATCAATAACGGTATTAGGGATTTGAATAAATATGTTGATAAGTATGCATCAATTATTTCAGACGAATATATTCAAGACGAATTTAAAAAATATTCAGATTTTTGGGACATGCTTCTATTTGAATACGGAGACAGTTGTCCTGAAAGATATCCGTCTATTTCTCACCAAGAAGTCGTTCAACGTGCTTTGCAAAGGAAAAAGCCTTTTAATGAAGATAGTAAGGATGGATATAGAGATTTCCTTATCTGGAGAACGTTTTTGGAAGCTGTTGGGCGCTATTCTATGGAGCAGGCGTGTTTTATATCCTTAAACACGCGAGATTTTTCGGATGTCATAAACAAAAATGAATTACATCCAGATTTACAGGAGGATATACGCTCCTTCAAAATCAAATTGTCTCGCATTCGTTATTTCACATCATTAAGAGAGTTTATTGAACAACAGGTAAAACCTGAACTTCAAGCAATTGAAGAACGTGAAAAACTAATAAAAGGGTTAATGGGTGATCAGCAAGGATTTGTAACCCCCATTAAAAACTCCTTAACTGAGACGCTTCAAGGAATGGACGTATCAGAATACTTCATTTATGATATATCGGAAGGCGAAAATCCTACTATTAACGAGATCGAAGAAGTTTCCGAAATTGAAATAGTAAGTATTTCTGTAGTCTCTGAAAAAGAATATTTGCTTGAAGTTAAAGTACAGATTTTATGTAACATACAATTCTTCATCCACAAATCTGACTTTTTAGTTATGGACGATATCAGCCAAATGCGCATAGTTGATAATGACTGGAATAAGCATTATGTTTTGGCGGAAACGCCAATGGAATTAGAAATAACATTTGAAGCGATTTATTCCAAGGATAGCGAGCAAGTTAAATCTATGGATATTGAAAATATTGAAAATCCATATGATGATTGCATTTATTGTCCTTACTAAAAATGATGGGAGTGGCGACGTTACCACTGCTTCCATCATTTTATATGTTCATTATAGCCGAAAGCTGTTTGAGAATATCCGACATCTGCCTCCAAAGTTCTGTGTAGTCGCGCTGGATCATAGCGATTTCTTCCAAGTACACACCGTACATATTGGAGTGTACGGCAACTAGGTTTAGGTTGTTGGAGCACCGTCGCTGTGAGAAAACCATCTCCCTAAGTTAACACGTGGGATATAGACATTGAGCGCTATTTTCCACATATATAATTCAGCGCTGGTAATCCTAGCTTCGACACATGCGCTCCGAGATCTGTTCCGACCCGTACGCTGTGACTATCACATGAAGGTGGACATCACAGGTGCGCACTCCTTCATCTGCTCTAGAGTTGCCTCATTTGATGAACTTTGGGTGTCTCCTTTTGATAGTCTACTGTTAGTGTTAGATTTTTGTTTTTCAACTAGTTACATTTAGGGAAGCATATTAGAATTCAAGTATTAATTATAAGTTGCAATTTTTAGAAAAAAGTGGACAACTATTTCTCATTTAAAGTTACTCTATTGCTTTAATACGACATACTGTATAAGTATTTATAAAATATAGTTTATTCATTAAATAGTTTTCAAAAAGCTTGCTTCAATTTAGTATACCAGGATATTGGTTTTTAGCGTTGCTATATTAGCTATAGTAAATTATTTATTTAATAATCTTATCATGTTGTTAGTTGCTTAATATCAACTCCTAGTACATAAGCGATTTTCATTAACACTTTGAATGAAGGATTTAACTTTTTCCCATTTTCTAATTCATTAATATAAGATTGTGACAATCCACATTGTTGAGCTAATTCTGTTTGCGTTAATCTTTTTTTACAACGTAATAGCTTAAGTTGAACCATAAAAGACCACCTCTACCATAATTATATATAGCTAGTAGATAAAAATCAATATAAAATATTAGCTATTAGTTAAAAATAAATAAATGTTGACTTTGCATGCGTAGCTTGTTGAAAAATCTTGAAATAATATAAATAAACAAATATAATGATATATAGCTAATAGCGATAGAAGGAGTTATTATGAATCTTGGAAAAAACATTATAAAATATAGAAAAATACATAACATGAAGTCTTTAGAGCTTGCAGAACGTGCAGGAATAACACAATCATATTTAAGTGAAATCGAGAGAAATAAAAAGATTCCAAGCTTAGAAGTCATTCAAAAACTGGCAAAAGCTTTAAATACAACTACATCTGAATTACTTGGTGAAGTTCCAAATCAGGTAGATGACAATCTATTAGGTCTTTTATATAAATCAAGAAGTCTATCAGACGAGCAAGTTAATGCTATTATAGAGATTATTAAAGCTTTTAAAAAGGATTAAATTAGATAAATAATATTCTGAAATCTGAGATAGCGGTTATCTGCTATATTTATTTTATCTATTTGGGAAATATTTTCTAGAAGTGTAATTATATTATTGAATAATATCAAATTTCAAATTTTTAAAATAACTGGTGGTATAAAAATGAATTTGAAAGATGTTTATTTAAAAGATACATATTGGAGTGGAGAAGACAACTTATTAGATAATTTTTATATTCCATGCTTAGCTAATTCAATTATATATGATAGGGCAGTAGGTTTTTTTAGTTCATCTATTTTGAATTATATTAGCGAAGGGTTATATAGATTTATATTGAATGATGGTAAAATTAGAATTCTCTGTAGCACTGAATTACTACCCAGGGATATTGATGATATTAATCAGGGATATGATATAAGAAAAATAATTGAAAATAATATGACAGAAGAAATTAGAAAACTACTTTTGGATGCAGATAAACCAAATATTAAAAACTTATGTTGGCTTATAAAAAATAATAGATTAGACATAAAAGTGTGTCTTAAGAACTTGAGTTCAGGAGGGGCTTTTACCGAAGGCAGCACTTTGTTTCATGAAAAATTCGGTATATTTGTAGATGCACAAAACAATGCTGTTTCATTTTTGGGGTCTATAAACGAGTCAGCTCGTGGTTGGATGTTCAATGAGGAATCTTTTGAAGTTTCTTTTTCATGGGAAGAGGTTTTAAAGAGAAGAGTACTACAAAAAATTGAACGATTTAATAAGTTATGGGATGGTGTTGCAAATGAAGTTAATACGTTCGATTTTCCAGATGCATTCAAACAAGAATTGATTAATAAAGCACCATGTGAGCCTATTAATAATGTTTATAGAAAGATAGTGAATAAATCACTAAATGCACATGAATTTATTCCAAGAGAATGTCAACTTAATGCTTTTAAGAAATACAAAGAAAGTAACTATATTTGCATGTATCAGATGGCAACAGGTTCTGGGAAAACAAAAGCAGCACTTTATTCATTTAAAAATACAATTGGATGGAAGTTGCTATTGATTCTAGTTCCTAGTTCAGATCTTGTCAGGCAATGGGAAGAGGAAGTAAAGTTATTTTTTAAAAAACATTACATTATCAAATGTGGCTCTGATTTTGGTAATTGGAAAATAAAAGTTTTAGATGTGATGATGGCTCGGATTTATGAACCGACTATAATTATTAGTACATATGATTCAGCTATTACCGATTTCTCAATTAGTAAATGGTCAGAAATAAACCGAGACATATTTGGGATGATATGTGATGAAGCACATAACTTGGGCGCAAAACAAACTCAAAAAATTATGGATTTGGAGCCTAAATATAGAATTGGTCTTAGTGCGACTCCTAGTAGAAACTTTGATGAAGAAGGAACAGATAAAATATTAAAATTTTTTAAGAATAATGGATATGAATTTCCTATTAAAGATGCCATACGTGAAAAATACCTTGTTGAATATGAGTACTATGTATATCCATGTATTTTAGAGAGAGAAGAATGGGGGAAGTATATTAAAATAAGCAAAGAAATTGCTAAAATCAGAGCATGTTCAGATAGGAAGGCAGAAAAACATAATAAAGATAGTTTAGATAAAGATGATCTTTTACGAAGTAAGTACACACAAAGGTCTGAAATATTAAAGACCGCAAAAAATAAACTAGATATGTTCTCTGAAATTATGCACAATATCTCTAAAGATTGTAGAATACTAGTTTACGCTGATTCACATGAACATTTATATGGGTTTTCACAGGTTTTAGACAATATGAGTAGAGAATACTTTATTTATACCGGAGATAAAGATTCAAAAACTGTTCGACCAAAAATGTTAGAGGAATTTCAATTAGGAGTAAGAAAAATTCTCTTAGCGATTAATTGTTTAGATGAAGGAATTGATATTCCTAGCTGTGATGCTGCGGTCTTTGTTAGTTCTTCTACATC
>CAZUFW010000044.1:23391-25693 GCA_964619895.1 uncultured Clostridia bacterium
AAGGCAATTTATTCAAAGAAGAGGACGGGTTCTTAGAAAAAGCAGGGGAAAACATAGGGCTTATATATATGATTTTATTGTTATACCAGATTACAGCATTAAAAGTGATGTTGAAAGAGAACTAGCAAAACAAGTTGTTTTAAAGGAGTACAATAGAATAAATATTATTGCTGATGATGCTATAAATGGTAATGTAACAAAAAATAGACTTGATGACGTATTGGCGAACTATGGACTTAGTATTTATAGTTACTAGGAGGGAATGTATTGGAGGATTTATTAAAGCAAATTAGTGAAAAATATGGAGTTGAGTATAAGGTTATTCAAGAAATTATTGAAATTGAGAAAAATAATGTTTATAAAAAAAGAAGAAATATATTTGGAGATCTTAAAGATGTTGTTGGACAAGTTATAGAAAGTGAGGAGAAGTAAAATGATTATTACAAAAATCAAGTTCTATAACTTTATGGCATATTATAAAGATGTTGAGTTTGAGTTTCAGCTTAATGACAGAAAGAATGTAAGCATTATTTATGCACCAAATGATGTAGGAAAGAGTTGCTTTTTTAAAGGTATTCTATTTAATCTGTATGGCGCGCTAAGAGGCCAAAACTTAAAGGATTTGATAAACATTAATGCTTTTGATGAAGGTGATTATGTAACATATGTATCTATTTCAGGAGAGCATAATGGTAAAAAGCTTCAGCTAAATAGAAAGTTAAGATCAAAAGGAAGTATTACTTCTGTACCTAAAAGTTCTGATTTTTTTGAAGAACTTGATATATGGGAAGATGGCAATGAGCTTAAAATTGAGAGTAATGATGAAAAACATGACTATATTAATGCTATTGTCCATGAAGAAGCAGCAAAATATTTTTTCTTTGATGGCGAGAAAATTGAAGCATATAATATAGCTACTGCAGTTGATTATAAAGAAGCTATTACAAGAATACTAGGAATTAAAGAAATAGAGAATGCACGTGACGACTTTGAAAAAATTAAAGATGAGTTTGAAAAAGAAAGAGATAAAATCTTAGAAGAGCAAAAAGAAGCCAGTAAAATACTAAGTGAGAAGAAAAAAATAGAAGATGATATTGAAGTTTTAAATAATTACTGCAAAGATTATGAAAATGAATTAAAAAGTTTAAAATCAAGAATTATTAAGTTGGAAGAAGAATTGAAGAATCACGAGGAAATTAAAGAAAAAATAGATCAAAAACAAAAATATAGAGATGAAGAAATTGAACTGACTAATAAAATTGATACTATTGAAAAAAGGAAAGTCGAAATATTTAGACAAAATGGAACAGTTATTCTTGGATGTAAAATTGCAGATGATTTAAGAAGGGATTCTAAAGATAATGAAGAAAAGTACCTGAGATTTAGTATGACTGAGAATTTAAAGATGTTTTTGCAGGAGCTAACTACTCTTGGACATGAATGTGTATGTGGAAACATAATAGGTCAGAAGGAAATTGAAAAAATTAATGAATACATATTAAGACAGTTTAGCAATAATGAAAATTTAAGCAGAGAAATAGAAAAAAAACAAGCTTTTAGAGAAATCGATACATATATCCAGCATGCCGCAATTGCAAGAAAAGAATATCTAGACTTATGCATTGAAAAAGTGAAATCGAATCGAAGACTTAATGATATTCAGGAAAAATTATTATTTTTGAAACGTGATATTGGTAATTATGATGAAGAAGCTGGAGAAAGAATTATACAAGAAGTGTCTAGTCTTGAGTCAAAAGAAAAAGAAATAAATAATAAATTGATTGAAATAATAACAAAAATTAATTTAAAGCAAAAAGAGCTAGATGAAAAAGAGAAAGAACTTAGTAAATTTAGTAGTACCAATAAAAGATGTGCAATTGCAGAGAAAAAGCTAAGGCTAGCAGAGAGTATTAAGAATGTTTATAACGAATATCTTAATGAATTAACTAAACTTAAAAAAGATGAAGTCCAACAGAAGGCAACAGAAGTATTTTTGCAGCTTACCAATAAACCAAATAAATACAAGGGCCTTATCATAACCGATGACTATACACTTAAACTTGAATTGAGTGATGGAACCCAATATGAAATAGTACAAGGCAGAACATTAAACCCTTCTACTGGACAGTCCAAAATTATCAGTTTAGCCTATATTGCTGGCATAAATCGATCTTCAAATTCTGCAGCCCCTATTGTAATTGACAATCCAGTTGGCTTGTTTTCTAAAGAACATAGAATGAGAGTTATGGAGTATCTACCTAAGTTTGGAAGGCAAGTAATCTTTATGGTAACAACTGCTGAT
>CAZUFW010000045.1:0-6918 GCA_964619895.1 uncultured Clostridia bacterium
AAAGGTATATAAATCAAAGGCTTGGCAATAATTACAAAAAAAGCCTAGGAGGATTATTATGGATAAAATAATTGAATTTAGACAGATAATGCTTATAACTGATGGAGAATCTAATGAAGGTATAGATCCAATAAGTGCTGCAAAAGAAGGACATGAAAAAGGAGTTACTATAAGCACTATAGGAATAACAGATAAATCAAATGATGAAAGACCCTTGAAAGAGATTAAGGATATAGCTGAAGCTGGTGGAGGAGTATGGGAACTAACTAATATTCAAAACCTCTCAACAGCGTTAAGCATGGTAACAGTAAAATCAGTTTATAAAACTATAGAGGAAGCTGTAAATAAAGAATTGAGAGAAATAGTAGGTACAGGACTTAATGACATGAATCCACAGTCTAGGATAAAGGTTACTGACATGATAGACAGGCTTGGAGATGAAATAAACATAAAATGCTGCGTAGTCATAGATGCAAGTAGCAGTATGGCTAATAAAATGGGCATGGCGAAAAAAAGCATACTAAATCTTCTAAGAATGTTAAACCAAAGAAAAGGAAAAACAAAAATCTCAGTTATAAGTTATCCTGGAAAAAAAGAAGGACAATATGATATTCTCTGTGATTTTACAGAAGATATAGCAATACTTGAAGAATCCCTTAACAAAATACTTATAGGTGGCAATACGCCTACAGGTTCTGCAATAAAAAGTGCTGTACAGCTTTTAAACAATAATTTTGATTATGGATTTAATGTTGAAGAGGAAATAGTATTTAAGAGTATTAGCGTGTAAGGTAAAGAAAATTTTAAGCCTACAGCACTGCAAGTGTGCTGTAGGCTTATGAACTATGGGGGAATATGTATGCTTTGTATTTCAGAAACCGTTGCTGGAAAATGGAATAATAATAAATACACCGTATTGTCTAAGCTCGGAGAAGGAGGAATTGGAGCGGTATATAAAGTAAAAGACAGTAAAGGCTATATTAGAGCTCTGAAAATAAGCAAAGACATCAACTCAATAACTAGAGAGTTTAATATGATGACTAAGCTAAAAAATCTTAAAAATATCCCAAAGGTATATGAATTAGACGACTATAAAAAAAGTGGAGACATATATTATTTTCTTGTTATGGATTATATAGAAGGGTACAATATTAAAGAGATAATAAAGTATGGCAACATGAAAGTAAAAGAAATAATAGGAATCGGAATTATTTTATTGAATATTCTTGAAAAGATTTATAAAATGGAATATGTATATACAGATTTAAAGCCAGAAAACATTATGATAGACAATAGAGGAAAAAGAATTATTTTCATAGATTTCGGAGGAGTTATTGAAAAGGGACAAGGAATCAAAGAATATACTCCTGCTTATAGCGTATTATCTTGGGGAATAGATAGATATAATGATTATATAACTAATTTAATTTTTAGCGTTGCTATGATAGTTACATCTATGTTACTAAAAAAAGAGTTTAATCCCCTGGTAAACAATCTAGAACAAGTTGTGTCAAATATAAAGCTTCTTATCATAGACGATAGGTTTAAAAAGTGTTTAATAAAGGCACTAAGAGGGGGAACTAATGATATCAATATCTTTAAAGAGGAACTTAAAAAATCCTTTAAATCTTGTAACTCATCATTAGCTGTCACTAGCAAGAATAGTACTAAAATAATAACTAATAGAAAAGCAGGATTAATGATAGATGCTTTTTTTATGTTTAGTATAGGATTTTTTTTAATTATTATGATCATAGGAATAAATATTTATTTTTTAAAAGGATAATAAGACTAGTTATAGAAACTTTAACTAGATAAGAACTAAGAATATAGGTGATACTGTATATGAAACAAAAAATTATTAATGTGATAAAAGAGTATAATTTAATTAACGAAGGAGACAAAATAGTAGTTGGTGTTTCAGGTGGACCAGATTCCATGGCATTACTACATATCCTTAATGAAATAAAGGGAAAACTAGGCTTCAATATTTATGTTGCTCATATAAACCATGGAATTAGAAAAGAAGAAGCAGATGCAGATGAAGAGTTTGTTAAAAATATTTGTTCAGAGCTTTTAATTCCCTTTTTTTCGACTAAGATAAACATGGATGAATATGCGAAAAAAAACAAGATTACATCAGAAGAAGCTGGAAGAGCTATTAGATATAGTTTTTTTAATAAGCTATTAGCTGATATAGGTGGAGGAAAGATAGCAGTAGCCCATAATAAAAATGACCAAGCAGAAACTTTATTAATGAGGTTTTTTAGAGGAACAGGCCTAGAAGGTCTGAGAGGAATGGAATATAGAAACGGGAATATTATAAGACCCCTTTTAGATGTTAGTAGGGAAGAAATAGAAAAATACTGTTTAGATAATAATATACTTGTTAGAATTGATAGGACAAACTTAGAGCCTATATACGGCAGAAATAGAACGAGGCTAGAAGTCATTCCTTACATAGCTAAAAATTTTAATAAAGGCATCATTGATACATTATCAAGGACTTCAAGATTAATGCAAATGGATAGTGAATTTATTTTAGGTATTGTAGAGGAAAAATATAAAAATATAGTTGTAGAAGAGTCTCAAAATAGTATAGTATTAAATATATATAAGTTAAAAAATGAACACTATACTATTAAGTCAAGAATTATTAGGCAAAGCATCGAAAAGATAAATGGGAGCTTAAAGGGGATTGAAGAAAAACATATCAGCAATATTATTAATTTGATGAATGAAAATATTACAGGAAAAAATATTAATATAACTAATAATATTGTCATTAAAATAAGTTATGGAAATATGATAATTGAGAAAGAGAATAATCTCCACAAGGTTTTATTCAGGTACACTTTTCATATGGGAAAGCCTGTGCATATATATGAACTTAATGCTACTATTAATTCTAGTATCTTACCTGTATGTGAGATAGATATTAAACATGTTAATAGGTTCATAAAATACTTTGACTATGATAAAATAAAAGGTGAGCTTTGCATAAGAAACAGAAAAGATGGAGATAGATTTACACCTTTGGGAATGAATGGGTCAAAGAAGCTTAAGGATTTTTTTATTGACGAAAAGATACCTAGAGAAGAAAGAGATACTATACCAATTATCGAAGATAATGGGAAAATAATCTGGGTAGTAGGGTATAGAATAAGTGAAGAATATAAGGTAAGTAGCAATACTTCAAAAGTATTAGTATTAGAGTATAAAAAACATTAAGATAGTTAAGAGGAGGATATTTGATGAAAAACGACGTAAAAGAGGTACTTATTTCATATGATGAACTTCAAGAAAAAATTAAGGAAATTGGAAAGAAAATTGCCCAGGACTATCAAGGTAAGGATTTAATGCTAGTTGGTGTATTAAAAGGTGCATTTATGTTTTTAGGAGATCTTGCTAAGAATATAGAAATACCACTTACTATAGACTTTATGGCAGTATCCAGCTATGGAAATTCTACAGAATCTTCTGGTGTAGTAAGAATTCTTAAAGATTTAGAGGGGAGTATAGAGGGTAAAGATATATTATTAGTAGAAGATATTATAGACACTGGGCTTACTCTAAACTATCTTGTGAGCAATTTAAGATCTAGGGGAGCTGCCAGCGTAAAAATATGTACTCTTCTTGATAAGCCAGAAAGACGATTAGTTAATGTAGAACTAGCTTATAAAGGCTTTGATATACCTGATGATTTCGTTGTAGGCTATGGAATAGATTTCGCAGAGGGCTATAGAAACCTTCCAGATATATGCATACTAAAAGAGGAAGCATACAGTAATTTAATAAAATAGACCATTATTGTCTTTTCCTTATTGATATGCTAGAATATAGTGATATAATATTATCAGCTTAGTTTGAAAGGAGGACTATATTTGAAAAGGTATTTTCGCGGTATAAGCTTTTATTTGCTTTTATTTATAATACTAGTATTTGCAGTTCAGTTACTAACGAAAAATGTTGAAGAAACAAAGCAAATTGATTATACCACACTTATTGAAGAAATAAACAAGAATAATGTTGAAAGCATTTCAATTGTCAAGAATGAAGATACTGTAAAAGGTAGGCTTAAGGACAATACAAGTTTTACTTTAACATTGCCTACTAGTTCAGATAGATTCTATGAAGATTATTTAAGAAAGCCTGTAGAAGAAGGTAGAATTAAAAATGTAACTGGAGAGCCTCAACCACAAACCCCATTTTATCTATCAGCTCTTCCAACAATATTTATGATTCTTGTGTTCGTTGTATTTTGGTTTGTATTTATGCAGCAATCACAAGGTGGCGGAAGTCGTGTTATGTCATTTGGCAAGAGTAGAGCTAAGATGCATAAAGACGAGGGTAAAAAAATTACTTTTGCAGACGTTGCAGGTTTACAAGAGGAAAAAGAAGAGCTTAAGGAAATAGTTGATTTTCTTAGAAACCCTAGAAAATATATAGAATTAGGTGCTAGAATTCCAAAAGGGGTGCTAATGGTAGGACCTCCGGGAACAGGAAAAACTTATTTAACAAAAGCTGTAGCAGGAGAAGCTGGTGTTCCTTTCTTCAGCATAAGCGGTTCAGACTTTGTTGAAATGTTTGTAGGTGTAGGTGCTTCTCGTGTAAGAGATTTATTTGAGCAAGCTAAGAAGAACTCGCCATGTATCGTTTTTATAGATGAAATTGATGCAGTAGGTAGAAGAAGAGGAGCAGGTCTTGGCGGAGGCCATGATGAGAGAGAGCAGACCCTAAATCAGTTATTAGTAGAGATGGATGGCTTCGGAGAAAACGAAGGAATTATCATAATAGCTGCTACCAATAGACCTGACATATTAGACCCTGCTCTACTCAGACCAGGGAGATTTGACAGGCAAGTATATGTTGGAGTTCCTGATATAAAAGGAAGAGAAGAAATTCTAAAGATTCACACAAGGGGTAAACCATTGGCTGATGATGTAGATTTAAAAGTTGTTGCTAGAAGAACTCCAGGTTTCACACCTGCAGATTTGGAAAACCTGGTGAATGAAGCTGCACTGCTTACTGCTAGACATAACCTTACTAAGATACCTATGTCTATCATTGAAGAAGCATCAACTAAAGTAGTCGCAGGTCCAGAGAAAAAGAGCAAGGTTATTAGTGAAAAAGAAAGAAAGCTTACTGCATATCATGAGGCAGGCCACGCAGTGGCAGCAAGACTTCTTCCTGGTGCAGACCCAGTTCATATGGTTACTATTATTCCAAGAGGAAGAGCAGGAGGATTTACTATGTATCTTCCTGAGGAAGATAGAAACTATGCTACTAGAAAAGAGATGGAAACAATGCTTGTTCATATGCTAGGCGGAAGAGTAGCAGAACATCTTGTATTGGAAGACATAAGCACTGGTGCTCAAAATGACCTTGAAAGAGCAACAAAGATTGCTAGAAATATGGTTACTCATTATGGCATGAGCGAAAAACTAGGACCTATGACTTATGGTACTGATGATGATGAAGTATTCATAGGTAGAGATTTAGCAAGAAGTAGAAACTATAGCGAAGAAGTTGCAGCAGCTATAGATAAAGAAATGAGAACAATAATAGACAAAGCATATCACAAATGTGAGACTCTTTTAAAAGAAAATATTGATAAACTTCATAAGGTAGCAGAAGCTTTACTAGAAAAAGAAACATTAGATGCAAAAGAATTTGAAGAGCTATTTGAAGTTGCATAAATTAATATTAAAAGGTTCTTTGTAAATCATGAGGTAGGTGCTCAATAGGGTACCTACTTTTTTTATACTATAATACGTTTTTATGGAAAACCTTCCTCAGAGAATTAATATCTGATATAATTAAAATAGAAAAATAACGAAATAAATGTAGATTTGGTTAATAAATTAGTTTTCCATAAAAAATTATTAATGGTATTACCTAATGGGGGGGAATGACTTATTAAAGTCAAAGATATAATTAAAGGAGATATTTGTTGTTTCAATGCTGATGATACAATTGACAAAGTGTTAAAAGAATTTTGTGATAGGGAATTAAAACAAGCTCCTGTTATTGATAATGGTAAAGTTATCGGTATTATTGAAGGGATAGATTTTTTATGCTACATGTACAGCAGCGGTAACCCAAGAATACCAGTAAAAGAAATAATGAAAAAAGATTTTTGCAAAACCTATATTGATACTCCATTAGATAAAATCAAAAATGTAGATTTTGATGGTTGACTTGTTTTAAATGAGCAAGGCTGCTTATTAGGTATTATATATAAAGAAGATTTGCTAAACCTAGCTATTAAGAACTCCTATAGTTTAAAAGCTTTTGATATTTCTAATGAAAAGATTTTTGAAATAAGTAAAATAGGAAAGGACATTCTAGAGTCCATGCATGATGGATTGTATATCACTGATAATGAAGGAGTTACTTTATTTGTAAACCAGGCCTATACTAGGATAAGCGGTATAGAAAAAGAAGAAGTTGTAGGGAAACATATGAAAGAACTAATTGATAAAGGACTTTTTTCTGAATCTGCAAGCTTAATGGCATTAAAACGAAATGAACCAGTTACCATAACTGATAAATTTAGAAATGGGAAAAAGTGTTTAGTTACGAGTAACCCAGTATATGATGAAAATGAAAATATTATGATGATTGTTACCAATGTAAGAGATATGACAGAATTGATTAACTTAGAAAACAAATTAGAACACTATGAGTCTATACAAAGGAAGTATTATACTGAATTAGAAAAGCTGCGTAAAGAATGTTTAGAAAAAAAAGGCATTATTGCTAACAGCAAAGAAATGGAAGAAGTTTTAGAAATTGTTTATAAAATATCTGAAGTGGACGCTACGGTATTGATAACAGGTGAAACGGGAGTTGGGAAAGAAGTTATAGCCAAAGAAATCCATAGAAACAGTTTAAGAAAAAAAGAGCCTTTTATAA
>CAZUFW010000045.1:6928-13735 GCA_964619895.1 uncultured Clostridia bacterium
CTTTTATAAAAGTAAATTGTGCATCTATACCAGAAACCTTATTTGAATCTGAACTATTTGGATATGAAAAAGGGGCCTTTACCGGTGCAACGAATAGTGGAAAGCCAGGCATGTTTGAGCTAGCAGATAAAGGAACAATACTTCTTGATGAAATCGGGGAAATACCATTAAATATACAATCAAAACTTTTGAGGGTATTGCAGGAAAAGCAGGTTATTAGAGTGGGTGGTACGAAGGAACAGAAGATAGATGTTAGAATACTAGCTGCTACTAATCTAGATTTGAAAGATCAAGTTGAAAAAGGACTTTTCAGGGAAGATTTATACTATAGATTGAATGTGATTCCTATAAGAGTTCCAGCTTTAAGAGAGAGGAAAGATGACATTGTTCTATTAGCAGTTCATTTTTTGGATTTCTATAACTCAAAGTATAATAAGAATAAAACATTGGATCATTCAGCTGTTGAGCTACTAAGATTGTACTCTTGGCCAGGCAATGTTAGGGAGCTAAAAAATCTAATAGAACGTTTAGTTTTAATTTGTCCTGATGCTATAATTTCCGATGAATATATTTCTAAAATGATTGGTAAAAAAGAAATAGAACTTTTATGCAATTTTTATGATAAAGAAATTCATTTAGACGAAGCAGTAGCTACTGTGGAAAAGCAACTCATATATAGCGCTTTAAAAAACTATAAAACTACTAGAAAGGCTGCTGAAATCTTAGGTGTTAGCCAGCCAACTATAGTTAGAAAAGCTAACCATTATGGCATTAAAATATCTTAGCGATACAATTATGTATCACTATTAGATTCATTAACGTATCGCAATGAAAGACGACTTATTTCGTCCTCATTATACAAAATTATTAAACAGTCTTATTTTCTTTGATACTAATTTGTATCTAGATAATAGGACTGTTTTATTCTATCCATTGGTTTTAACAGTATTATTGGTATTTTGCTATATGGCATGATTAATGCATTGTACTTATTCATAAAAGAAATTTGGAATCCAAAGTCATCATTTTTAAAACTGCATGCATTTAACAATCAGCTGATTAATCAAAAATAAATAGAAAGGGGATGTAGGATTAAAAAGCAATAGTAATGTTTGAAATCATCAACAAAGTTTCTAATGATAGCTTGGAAAACGTTATCATTACCAGCAGTATTATTTACAGCAAAATTATTGAAAAAGCTATACTTAATTGACTAACTATATGAGCCATATCTAAATAACCTTTAAAGGGAGGAAAACTTATGAAAACTTTAATTAGCGCAGATAATGTATGGGCACTTTGGGCAGTTTTAACAGCAATAGCAGCAATAAGCATTTGGTTAGAACAAAAATACAAATGGGCAGGTAAAGTTACTGGATGTGTTTTAGCACTTATATTTGCAATGATATTATCTAATTTAAGAGTGATACCTGTTGATGCTCCAACTTATGATAATGTATGGGGTTATGTAGTACCTTTGGCAATTCCAATGCTACTTTTCAATGCTAATGTTAAAAAGATATGGAAAGAAAGTGGAAGGCTACTTGTAATCTATCTATTAAGCGGACTAGGAACTATTGCTGGAGCTTTTATTGCTTCAGGTCTTTTAAAAAACTTTATTCCTGAAATATACAAACCTGCTGCAATGATGACAGGAACATATACTGGTGGAAGCGTAAACCTTGTAGCAATGGCTGATGCTTTTGGAGCTACTGGAGACATAGTTACTGCTTCTGTTGTTGCAGACAACTTATTAATGGCATTATATTTCTTTGTTTTAATAGCAATTCCAACAATGAATTTCTTCTTAAAGAAATACTCTCATCCAATAATAGACCAAATTGAAAAAGAAGGAGTATCAGAAGAAGGCAAAACTCGTGCAGCACAATTCTGGGCTCCAAAGAATGTATCCCTTATGGATATTGCATCTATTATTGCTGTTTCATTCGTAATCGTAGCAGTTTCATCTGCCATAGCAAATTTCTTTGCTAGAGTAATACCTACAGGAAACTTAGGATTAGACTTATTAAATGGACTCTTAGGAAATAAATACATGATTATTACAACTATTACAATGCTTTTAGCAACAAAATTCTCTAACTTCTTTGGTAAAGTTGGTGGAGCTCAAGAAGTTGGAACATTTTTAATTCATATATTCTTTGCAGTAATTGGTGTTCCAGCATCAATTAGTCTTATAGTAACAAAATCACCTGTACTTCTAGTATTCTGTGCGATAATTGTTTTTACAAATTTAATTGTAACCTTATTATTTGGAAAGATATTCAAATTCAATTTGGAAGAAATGATGCTAGCTGCCAATGCAAACGTAGGTGGACCTACAACATCTGCTGCAATGGCTATTGCTAAAGGTTGGGATAAATTAATAATTCCAACAATACTATGTGGTACATTAGGATATGTTATTGGTAATTACTATGGAGTATTAGTAGGTAATATAATAAAGGGCTGGTAGTCATAAAGCAGCTTTCAATATTTAAGGAGGGATTATCCCTCCTTAAATATTATTATGTAATTGATTGTTCATAAGCTAAGGATCAATTTAAGGATGGTATTAGATTTATTAGTGATGGAATATGATAAGATATATTAAAAGGATGTGATAATAATGATTTTTGATGCACATGGAGACATTTGGACAGATGTAACAGTAAAGAGACAAGGTGGAATGGAAAATGTATTTAAATCTTTCCATTTAGAGAGATACCAGAAGGGTGGAGTTAATGGAGGAATATTTGTTATTTGGATAGATCCACCTAATGATAAAGAACCAGATAAAAGAGCTTTTGAAATTATAGAAAATATGTCAGTAGAAATAACAAATAATCAGGATATTTTTAAAATTATAAGAAAATATGATGATATAAAAGAAGCTAAAGATACTAATAAATTAGCTATTGTTATTGGTTCAGAAGGACTTAGCTATATAGGTAAGAACATTAATTTGATAAACGCTTTATATATGCTTGGAGTAAGACATGCAACTCTCACATGGAATGAGCAAAATGACTTAGCTACAGGAGTGAAGGGTGATCCAAACAGAGGTTTAACACAGTATGGTATAGAAGCAGTGAAAAGATTAGAACAGCTTGGAATGATAGTTGATGTTTCCCATGCAAACGAAAAAACTTTTTGGGATATATGCCAATTGACTACAAAACCATTTATAGCATCTCATTCTAATTGCAAGGCACTTTGTAGCGCAGCTAGAAACCTAACAGACGAACAATTAAAGGCCATAGCACAAAAAGGTGGAGTAGTTGGACTAAATGCATTTTCTGACTTTGTTTCAGATAAAAAAGAAGATAGAGATATAGAGCATTTGGCAAATCATGTTGATCATATGGTAGAGGTAATGGGAATTGATCATGTAGGACTTGGATTTGATTTTGATGACTATTTAGCCGGAGAAACAATGAAATTTTTTGCAGAAGAAGAATCGGCAAATACAATTGGATTTGAAAATATTACAAAGGTACCAAAGCTAATTAAGATATTTGAGAATCGTGGATACTCAAAAGAAGATATTGAAAAAATCAAATATAAAAACTTTTTAAGAATAATAAAAGAAATATTTAAGAACTAAGGAAGTTAGAAAAACTAATTTGATATTTTGTGCCATTGGTGTATTCCTTTGGCACTTTTTACAAAGTAACCTTATTTGGTACACTAGCTTAGTTCTAGTCTAAACTTAACTGCTTAGCTTATATAAAACTGATTGTAGGGGGATACCTTGATGAAGACGAAGAGACATGGGAGCTCAGTTGAGAATATTCCAGATGAAGATAGCCAAATTTATGAAAGTAAAAATGAAGATGTATATTTAAATGAAGCGACAAAATCTATATTTAATTCTATGCAGGATGGAATCTATATAACAGATAAAAATGGTTATACAATATTTGTTAATGATGCCTATGAGAGAATAAGTGGGCTTAAAAGAGAACAGCTTATAGGTAAACATATGGTAGACTTAATAATGCAAGGCTATTTCAATGATTCGGCTAGTTTAAAGGCGTTAAGAGAAAATAAACCTATGTCTATTATTGATTATTTTGAGGGCGGAAGAAGATGTTTAGTAACTAGTAGCCCAGTTTATGATAAGGATAAAAATATTTTGCTTGTTGTAACAAACTTGAGGTATATGACAGAGCTTCATGATCTTCAAGCTAAGCTTGAAATGACTGAAGAATTAAATAGTAAGTACTCCTGTGAACTAAAAGAACTAAGAAAAGAAAATATTAATAGAGATAATGTTATTGGAAATAGCAAAAAGATGAACTTAATCTATGAAACTATAGATAGAATAGCAGAAGTGGATACAACAGTATTAATATTAGGAGAAACGGGAGTAGGTAAAGAGGTAATAGCTAAGGAGATACACAAAAAAAGTTTAAGAAAGAATGGACCATTTATTAAGGTAAATTGTGCTTCAATTCCAGATACATTGTTTGAATCAGAGTTGTTTGGTTACGAAAAAGGAGCATTTACTGGGGCTGTTAATAATGGAAAACCTGGTTTATTTGAATTGGCAGATGAGGGGACTATTCTATTAGATGAAATCGGTGAAATCTCTTTAGCATCTCAGACAAAATTATTAAGAGTTTTACAAGAAAAACAAACAATGAGGCTTGGGGGAACAACTCCAAAAGAGATAAATGTTAGGATTATTGCAGCTACAAACAAAAACTTAAAGGACCTTGTAGATAAAGGAAAATTTAGAGAAGATTTATATTATAGATTAAACATTATACCTCTAACTATACCACCTCTTAGAGAGAGAAATGAAGATATAGCATTTTTTGCTTTTCATTTTTTAGAAAAGTTTAATCTCAAATATGATAAGAATAAAAGTTTAACCTATAAGGCATATGAGGCATTGAAATCGTATTACTGGCCAGGGAATGTAAGACAACTAAAAAATCTAATAGAAAGATTTGTATTAATATGTCCAACAGAAGTAATAGATGAAACGTATATTAATAATATACTTGGTAATAGTAACCTAATCAATAATTACACCCTAGACGATAATATTACATTAGAAAAGGCTGTATCAGACTTAGAAAAACAACTAATATATAAAGCCCTAAGAAAACATGGAAATACTAGAAAAGCTGCTGAAGCCTTAGGAGTTAGCCAACCGACAATAGTGAGAAAAGCTAGTAGGTATAATATTAATGCTAGGTGATACAATATTGAAATATTAAGATACATTTTTGTATCAGAATAATAAGGTCGTAATGCTTATAGCTGGCTTATAATAAAAAGAGAACATCGATTTGATTCGTTAATGAATCAAATCGATGTTTTTTTTTATAAAAGTTCATCATAAAATCAGGCTTTACCGATGTTTTTATATTGGCATACTAATTGCTTTATATATTAGAGACATGAAACAGTAGCGGAAATATTTTAAACTAACCAAAATTACCAAACTGTCACCACTATACAAAGAGAGGAGGGTAGTAAGAGTCAATCCAGATAATACCTGATTTAAAGGTATTATTTACTATCAATCCATAATAATTAAGGAGGAGTGTTGACGTGGAAGGTATCAATAATGGTGAACAAGCGTTACAATTAAAACACCCGTTTGTAAGAGACTTTTTAGTATTCGTAATAGGATCGGCGCTAGGTATATTTATTTTCTTTGTTCCAGCATTTAACGGGAAAATGCCTTTTGAAGTACTGCAAAAAGCATTAGTAATAAATCCTTTGGGAGATAAAGTACCATATGTCATTATTGGTATAGTTACATTTAACTTGTTTGGTTATATTTATGGGAAAACGTTAGCAAAAGAAGGTAGTTACTTTAATAAAAAATTTGCTAATAATTCAAAAATAAAAGGAATAAATTATTTTCTAGCCTTTGTTTTTGTTATTATGGCTCTTACACAGAAAGGAATACCTTTTCTTTATCATGAGGCAACAGTACCTTATATGATAAGAGAAATATTCCCATTTACAATCGGGTGTTTAACAGTTGGTGGACTAGTTCTTCCTTTATTAACTTCTTATGGAATATTAGAACTAGCCGGAGTAATGCTTGAGCCTATTATGAGACCAGTTCTTAAGTTACCTGGTAAGGCAGCAATAGACTCTTTAGCTTCAATAGTAGGAGCTGCTGTTGTAGGAATTTTCTTAACAACATCATTATACCATGACAACCAATATACAGATAAAGAAGCTTTGAGTATTGCATCTGGATTTAGCTTAAACTCAGTTGGATATTGTGCATTCCTAGTAAGTTATGTTGGTTTAAGTGCAAGATTCAATAGCATGTTTTTAATATATTTATTAATTGCGTACATAATTGCAGCAATAATTGTTAGAATACCACCTATTTCTAAGCATGCTGACGCTTATGAAAACGGTACCATACAAACAGAAGAAATGAGAAAAGAAAATAAAAAATTTACAAAAGGTCAATTTAGAAGAGGATTTACAAAAGCTATTGAAAAAGCTGACTCATCTGATAACGTAGCAAAAGACTTGATTCTAGGTGCATTTAATGGCTTCATGGTTGTTGTTGAAATAATACCTATGATGGTTGTAATAGGTGGATTAATGTTAGCAGTATATAAATTTACTCCAATAATACAGATTGCTAGTAAACCTTTAATACCACTTATTGCCTTAATGGGAGTTCCAGAAGCACCTTTAGCTGCAGAAGCAATTTTTTTAGGCGGAATTGAATTATTTATGCCATCAATAGCAGTAACAGCTGGAACAGCTAATGAAGCTGTTAGATATTTTGTAGTTATGGTTTCTATGGTTCAAGTACTT
>CAZUFW010000045.1:13745-25304 GCA_964619895.1 uncultured Clostridia bacterium
ATGCTTCCACTTATTAGCTTTGGGTTGCCAGTAAAGTTCTGGGAGCTAATTGTAATATGGCTAGAGAGGACTTTAATAGCCATACCTTTGGTAGCAATAGCTATGCATATTGTATTTTAACTTAACAAAAGGAGGTTTTGCAATGTTAGCAATTGTTAAAGACAAAAAAGGCCCAGGTTATGCTTTTAAAGAGGTAGAAATTCCTAGACCAAAGGATGATGAGGTGTTAATTAAGGTAAAAGCTGTTGGTATCTGTGGAACAGACGTACCAATACTTAAAGGAATCAGAGAAGTACCTATACCACTAATTCCAGGCCATGAATTTGCAGGAGACATAGTTGAAGTAGGAAGTAAGGTTAAGGATTTTAAAGTTGGTGACAGAGTAACTCCAGCAATAGTTATTAGTTGTGGACATTGTTATTACTGTAGAAACGGAATGGAGACTCTATGTGACAATATTATAGAAACAGGTATTCATGTTGATGGAGCTTTTGCTGAATATGTAACAGTACCAGAAAAGGTTCTTCATAAATTACCAGAAAATATGACTTATGAGCAAGGTGCTTCTATAGATCCAATTGCTTCTGCATATCACCCTGTCAAAAAAGCTTCTATAGGTAGTGAAGATACAGTAGTTGTTTTTGGACCTGGTCCAATAGGATTATATGCTACTCAAATTGCAAAGGCTGAAGGAGCAAAGAAGATTATAACTGTAGGGGTTAAAGGCGACGAAGAAAGATTAAAATTAGCTAAACAACTAGGTGCTGACGAAACTATTGTTTCAGATGAAAACCTATTGAAAAATATCAGCAAACTTACAGACGGTAGAATGGTAGACATAGTAGTTGAAGCTACTGGTCATCCAAGCGTATTTGAAATGGCTCTTAGTTCAGTAAGAAAACATGGAACAGTAATTATGATAGGTATATTCCATGCGCCAGCTACTGCAAATATTGCACAAATAGTAAGACGTGAAATTCAAATAAAAGGTAGTATATGCTACACATGGCAAGACTATAAGGAATGTATTGACTTAGTAGAAGCAGGAAAAGTAAGAGTAGAACCTATGATTTCACATACATTTGACTTGAAAGATATGGACAAGGCAATGGAAGTAATAGATCAACGAAAAGCAATAAAGATAATTATGCATCCTTAAGGAAAAGAAAGAATATAAAAAAGGAAGAACATCTCAAGAAAAAGATGTTCTTCCCAAAACCATTGATTACAATTTTACTCCTTAAAGAAATATTTTTAAGGAGAATTTCAATAAATATTTTTATGCAGCAAAAAGATATTAATCAAAGCACAAATCAAAAGCTAGGAGGGTTAATATGAACAATAAGAAAAAAATAGTCTATCCCTATATGCCTAATAGTGTAGAAAGCATAAAGAAAGAAATGATGGACGAACTTGGAGTAAAAAGTATTGAAGAACTATATTCCTATATACCAAAACATTTAAGAGTACCAGGAAAAATAAATCTACCAGAACCATTACTTTCTGAAATTGAACTAAAAGATCATGTAGAAGGTATCTTATCAAAGAACACATCTTGTAATGAAAATATAAACTTTCTAGGAGCAGGCTGCTACAGGCACTATGTACCTGCAGTATGTGACGAAATCAATTCGAGAAGTGAATTTTTGACAGCATACTGTGGTGAAACTTATGCTGACCACGGTAAATGCCAAGCTATATTTGAATTCACAAGCTTAATGGGTGAGTTAGTTGATATGGATGTAGTAGGTTTAGCCACATATGATGGTGGACAGGCTACTTGTACATCTCTACGTATGACAAATCGTATTACAGGTAGGAAAGAATTATTAGTACCTAAAACAATGAATCCAGAAATCCTATCGCAATTAAGAAACTTTTGCGATTTTATGACTATCACATTAGTCGACTATGATCCAAAGACAGGACAAATGGATTTAAATGATTTAAAGAAGAAAATTTCTGATAATACAGCAGGAGTATTTATTGAAAACCCATCATATTTAGGATTTGTTGAAGAGCATGGAGAAGAAATAGGAAAAGTTGCTCATGATAATGGAGCAGTATTTGTAGTATCTGCAGACCCTTCATCTTTAGGTATATTAGAAGCACCAGCAAATTATGGTGCAGACGTAACTTGTGGAGATATACAATGTCTAGGTATGCATATGGGATATGGCAGTGGTCAATCAGGATATATAGCAAGTAAAGATGAGCCACAGCTTATAATGAACTTTCCTAACCATTTTTACAGCTTATATGAAAATGATAAAGGAGAATTTGGTTTTTCCCGTTCACTAAATCAGAGAACTAGTTATGGCGTTAGAGAAAAAGCAGTAGAGTATTTAGGAACAAACACTGGTCTATGGGCAATAACTGCTGCAGTTTATCTATCTTTAATGGGACCAGAAGGTATGCATGAACTAGGTAAAAATATTATGTATAAAGCAAAATACGCAACTAAAGTTTTATCAGAAGTAAAAGGTGTAAAAGTATTATTTAATAATAGCACAAGTTTTAAAGAATTTGCTTTAAACTTTGATGGAGCAAATAAATCTGTTGAAGAAATAAATGAAGAACTATTAAAAAGAGGCATCTTTGGCGGAAAGAATCTATCTAAAGAGTTTAAAGAATTAGGCAATAGTGCATTGTATTGTGTTACTGAGCTTACTAAGAAGTCTGATATAGATAGATTAGCTAAAGAATTAGCAGATATATTAAAGTAGGAATCATTATTAATCTAAATATGAATACATCAAAGAAAGGAATGGTGTAGATGAGTAAAGATGTAAAAGTTAGAGATTTCCATCAAGCAAAATGGGACGAACCCATTATATTTGAATTAAGTACTCCTGGGCAAAGAGGAATATTACTTCCAGAAGCAGACAATGAAATTAAGAACAAAGTTGGAAATATAGAAGATATAGTGCCAAAAAACATGAAGAGAAGCAAAAAGCCTGCATTACCAGAACTAGCACAGCCACAAGTTCTTAGACACTTTTTAAGACTATCTCAAGAAACATTGGGACAAGAACTTAATATAGACATAGGCTTAGGAACTTGTACTATGAAATATAGCCCAAAGATAAATGAACAATTTGTGAAAAATCCTAAATTTGCAGAACTTCATCCACTACAAGATGAAAAAACTGCACAAGGAGTACTTGAGATAATGTACAAGATGGAAGAATTCTTGAAAGCAATCTCAGGCATGGATGCTTTCACATTCCAACCTGGCGGAGGTGCTCAAGCAGTATTTACAAATGCTTCCATACTAAAAGCATATCATACTGATAGAGGCGAAGGGGAACAAAGAAATGAAATAATTACTACAATATTATCTCACCCTGTAAATGCCGCTGCACCACATACAAAAGGTTTTAAAGTAATTACTTTAATGCCAGATGAAAAAACTGGGTATCCAAGCCTAGAAGCTCTAAAAGCAGTTGTCTCAGAAAGAACTGCAGGGATGTTTTTAACAAACCCAGAAGATACAGGTATATTTAATCCTCATGTTAAGGAAATGGTTGATATAGTACACGAAGCAGGTGGACTATGTATTGCAGATATAGCAGATGCTAATGGGTTGTTTGGAATTTCAAGAGCAAAAGAAGTAGGCTATGATATGTGTCACTATAACTTACACAAAGCATTTTCATCACCTCATGGCTCCATGGGACCATGTTGTGGAGCACATGGCTGTAAAGAATTCTTAACTAAATATTTACCAGTGCCAGTAGTTAAATTTGATGGCAATAAGTATTATTTAGACTATGATAGACCAGAAAGTATTGGCAAAATAAGAAAATTCTACGGAGTAATAGCTACAGTACTAAGAGCATATTCCTGGATAATGGCTATTGGACCTGATGGGTTAAAGGAAGTATCAGAACTATCAATACTGAACAACAACTATTTAATGAAGAGACTTCTTACAGAAGTTAAAGGTATATCTGCACCATGGTCTGAAGGACAATTTAGAATGGAGCAAGTTCGTTTTAGCTGGGAAAAATTAAAAGAAGACACAGGCGTAGGAACTGACGATGTAGATAGAAGAGGTAGTGACTATGGTTTACAAGGATATTTCCAAAGCCATCATCCATGGATAATTCCAGAACCATTTACTCCAGAACCAAATGAAACATTCTCAAAAATGGAAATAGATGAATATGCAAATATATTCAAGAAAATTTCAGAAGAAGCTTATGAAAACCCAGAATTGGTAAAAACTGCTCCACATAATACTCCAATATCTTTAATACCAAAAGAAGCAATAACAGATCCTAAGGATTTAATGGTAACCTGGAGGGCTTATAAAAGAAAAAAAGGATTAAAATAACTGAGGTGAATATATGACAAAAAGACTCGGTCTTATTGTAAATCCAATTGCAGGAATGGGTGGAAGAGTAGGCTTAAAAGGAACAGATGGGGAAGATACTTTAAAAAAAGCACTATCTCTTGGTGCTAAAAGAGAAGCGCCAATAAAAGTAAAAAAGGCTTTAAATTACATTAAAAAAAATGTACCTGGGATAGAGATACTAACCTATTCTGGGGATATGGGGAAAGAAGAATGTACTGATTCAGGAATTACCCCAACAGTTATAGGAGACATTGATTGCAAAATAACTACCTATAAGGATACAGAAGAAGCTGCCTTAAAAATGGTAGAAAACAAAGTGGACTTGCTCCTATTTGCAGGTGGAGATGGAACGGCAAGAAATGTTTATAACTCAGTAAGAGACAAAATACCAGTAATAGGGATACCTGCTGGAGTTAAGATACATTCAGCTGTATTTGCTACAAACCCATTAAATGCCGGGAAAATTGTTGCAGATTTCTTTAAAAACAGAAGTATTGAGCTAAGAGAATCAGAAGTTATGGACATAGATGAGGAACGATTTAGAGAGGGAAAGGTAGTGGCAAAATTATATGGGTATATGAAAGTTCCTTATGAAAAAGAGTATGTCCAATCTCTAAAGGCCGGTGGAATATATAGCGACAATATTTGCTTAGAAGGTATAGCAGATTATATCATTGACAACATGGAAAAGGACTGTATTTATCTCATAGGTTCTGGGACAACTACAAGAAAAATACTAGAACGAATGAATTTACCATGTACCTTACTTGGAGTAGATATTGTAAAGGACAAGCAGCTAATATTAAATGATGCAAATGAAGAGGAAATATTGAAAATAACAAAAGATAAAAAATTTAAAATAGTAGTATCGCCTATAGGAGGCCAAGGCTATATATTTGGAAGAGGTAATCAACAACTAAGCCCTAAAATAATAAATGAAGCAGGAAAAGAAAACATAACAGTTATATCGACTCCAAGTAAAATTATTGGTTTAAAGGGTAGACCTTTATTAGTGGATACTGGAGACGAGGAAACTGATAAAGTGCTAAAAGGTTATTTTAAGGTAATAGTTGGCTATGATGAAACTTATGTGTACAAATGCAGCTATTAGTATCACTGCGTAATATATAGATGATTTGAGAGCCTCTGTTTATTCAGAGGCTCACTATTTTTTGATGACTATTAGTTTGGAGGTGTAAGAACATTGCTAGAAGAAAGAATAAGATGTAAAAAACTTAGAGACAAAATAATCACAGCAGATGAAGCAGCTATGTTATTTAGAACTGGGATGAAGGTTGGGACAAGCGGCTTTACTCCAGCAGGGTATCCAAAGGCAGTACCTCTAGCTTTAGCAAAGAGAGCTGAACATGGGGACAAAATAGAGATTACATTAATGACAGGAGCATCCGTAGGAGATGAGTTGGACGGTGTCTTATGCAGAGCTGGAATAATAAAAAGAAGATATCCTTATCAAACTAATTCTTCTATAAGAAACTGTATAAATAATAAGGAAATAGAATATAGCGACATGCATTTAAGTAATTTTCCTCAATGGATAAAATATGGTTTTTTTGGCGATGTTGATATCGCTTTAGTTGAGGCTATAGCCATAACCGAAGATGGAGGAATAGTACCATCCACTTCTATAGGTAATTCAAACGTTTATGTTGAAAAAGCTAAAAAGGTAATAATAGAATTAAATACTAGTCAACCTTTAGAGCTAGAAGGACTACATGATATATATAGTCCTGCTAATCCACCATTTAGAAAACCAATTCCTATTATTAAAACTAGTGACAGGATTGGAACTAGTTATATACCTTGTGATCCTAATAAAATAGCTGGAATTGTAATAACAGATATAAAAGATGCTGATAAAAAATTAGCACCAATTGACGATGTCTCAACAAGAATGGCAATGAATCTAATAGGTTTCTTAGATAATGAAGTAAAACATAACAGATTACCTGCAAACCTTCTTCCATTGCAATCAGGAGTAGGCAGTGTTGCCAATGCAGTTCTAGCTGGATTAGTAAATTCTAAATACGAAAAGTTGACAGTGTATTCAGAGGTGTTGCAAGACTCTGTACTTGATTTAATTGATTGTGGCAAGGTTGACGTGGCTTCAGCTACTTCTCTTACATTATCTAAAGACAGATTAAATGATTTTTATAAGAACATAGAAAGATATAGAGACAAGATAATATTGAGGCCACAAGAAATAAGTAACAACCCTGAAGTTATTAGAAGATTAGGCTTAATAGGTATAAACACAGCAATAGAAGTGGATTTATATGGCAATGTAAATTCTAGTAACATAATGGGAAGTAGAATTATGAATGGAATAGGTGGTTCAGGAGATTTTGCTAGAAATTCATATATATCAATATTTGTAACACAAACAACAGCAAAAGATGGAGATATATCATGTATAGTACCAATGGTATCCCATTGCGACCATACAGAGCATGATGTTCAAGTAATAGTAACTGAACAAGGAGTTGCAGATTTAAGAGGATTGAGTCCAAAAGAGAGAGCAAAGACTATTATAGAAAATTGTACTTCAGGAGAATATAAGGATATGCTAAAGGATTATTATAATAAAGCCTTAGCAGAAAGTAAGTATGGGCATGAACCAATCCTAATAGGGGAAGCATTATCATGGCATAAAAGATATTTAGAAACAGGTGCAATGAAAGTAACTCCAAAAAGAAAAGCAATATAGGACTATAGGCAGCTACAAAATTGTTAGATAGGTAAAATTGATATACCTTGTGATTTGTTTTTCTATTTGTTAAAAAATTATGACTAGCATGGTATAATCAATTAGATTTTTGTTTACAAACCCTATTGTTTATCAATATAAAATATATATATAGTTAACATACGGAACGATATATCGGTCCATATGATATTTGAAACGAAGGAAGGATATAGAGCCCGTGTAATTCATGAGAAATTAACATGTACAAAGAAAAAAACATCAGGTTTTGTATAATAAAAGTGATATTTCCCGGGCAATGAAAATATATGTAATATAAACAATGAATATGAATATAAAATTAATAAATTTAGTAGAAATTAAAATAATATGTCGAGCACATTAAAGAGTAAGATTAATAATATAGAATGAGTTTTAAATGAAGTATTTATTTCACAAAAATTAACATTAAGAAATAAATATTGCAAAAAATTGTTACATGTAATAGTCTATAATTGGATGCAGACATGTAATTTTAAGGCGTTTATAATCGATTCTATGTAATTTGTTTTGACCTGAAATGTGTAAACGCTTTCATGCATCACTACATTTTTCAGACTATTCAGGATGTGACAGAAGGAAGAAGTATTTATTGAAAAATGTTCGTAATGCTACTTGAATCTATTAAGATGAGGGGGTCAAAAATGTTTGATAATGAGAGCTTAAACCAAATTAAACAATCGAGAAGCGAATGGGAAGAAAATGAACTGAAGAAAACACTAGCTAAGTTTCCTGAAAGGAAAGAAGAATTTACAACGGTTTCAGGTGAAGTGGTAAATCCACTCTATGATCCAGAGGATATTGAATGGTTGGACTATAATAGAGATTTAGGATATCCAGGAGAATACCCATATACAAGAGGCGTTCAGCCTACCATGTATAGAGGAAAACTTTGGACTATGAGGATGTACGCTGGATTTGCTACTGCAGAGGAGTCAAACAGTAGATACAAATACTTACTAGAACAAGGTCAGACAGGACTTAGCGTAGCATTTGACTTGCCTACACAGATAGGATACGATTCAGATCATCCATTGGCAGAAGGTGAAGTAGGAAAAGTTGGAGTAGCTATAGATTCGTTGGAAGATATGGAAACGCTATTTGACGGTATTCCTCTTGATAAAGTAAGTACATCTATGACCATAAATGCACCAGCTTCAGTTCTACTAGCTATGTATATAGCAGTAGCTGAAAAACAAGGTGTTGCACCTGACAAATTAAGAGGTACTATCCAAAATGATATATTAAAAGAATATATAGCCCGTGGAACATATATTTTCCCAGTTGAACCATCCATGAGGCTAATTACAAATATATTTGAATACTGCTCAAAATCTGTACCAAAATGGAATACAATAAGCATCTCAGGCTACCATATTAGGGAAGCAGGATGTACAGCTGCCCAAGAAGTAGGTTTTACACTTGCTGATGGCATTGCATATGTAGAGGCAGCAATAAAAGCTGGACTTGATGTAGATGATTTTGCACCAAGATTATCATTTTTCTTTAATGCTCACAATGATTTATTAGAAGAGATTTCAAAATATAGGGCAGCTAGAAGATTATGGGCTAGGATAATGAAAGAAAGATTTGGAGCAAAAAATCCAAAATCAATGATGCTAAAATTCCATACTCAAACTGCAGGGTCTACATTAACTGCACAACAGCCTGATAACAATATTGTTCGTGTTGCTATACAAACTTTGGCTGCAGTACTTGGTGGAACACAGTCCCTTCACACTAATTCAAGAGACGAAGCCCTTGCTCTTCCTACTGAGGACTCAGTTAGAATAGCTCTTAGAACACAACAAATAGTAGCACATGAAAGTGGAGTAACAAATACTGTTGACCCACTTGCAGGTTCATATTATATAGAAGCTAAGACTAAAGAAATAGAAGACAAGGCAATGGGATATATAAATAAGATTGATGAACTTGGTGGAGCACCAAGAGCTATAGATATGGGATATATTCAACAGCAAATAATGGATGCAGCATATAAATATCAAAGAGAAGTAGAAACAAACGCTAGAATAGTAGTAGGTATGAATAAATTCCATGTAGAAGAAGAATCACCTAAGGGACTCTTAAGAGTTGATCCTGCTGTTGGAAATCTTCAGAAGAAGAAAATTTCTGACTTAAAAGCAAAAAGAAACAATGCTCTAGTACAAGAAAAACTCGAGGCACTAAGAAAAGCATGTGAAGGCGAAGAAAACGTAATGCCATATATACTAGAAGCAGTTAAAACATATGCAACATTAGGAGAAATCTGCGGAGTAATGAGAGAAATTTTCGGTGAATATCAGCAATCTGTAATTATATAAAAACCATAAATTTATAGAATCGGTGTAAAGGGAGGAATACTAAGTGAATAGTAGACCAATTAGAGTTTTAGTTGCTAAGCCAGGACTTGATGGACATGATAGAGGAGCAAAAGTAATTGCCAGAGCTTTAAGAGATGCAGGCATGGAAGTTATATATACAGGACTCAGACAGACTCCTGAACAAATAGTATCAGCTGCTATACAAGAGGACGTGGATGTAGTAGCTATGAGTATATTATCAGGAGCTCACAACCATTTGCTTCCAAGAGTAGTAGAATTATTAAGACAAGAGGGTGCAGAAGATGTACTTGTAGTTGGGGGAGGAGTAATACCTGACGAGGATATTCCTGGTCTTAAGGAAGCAGGAATAAAGGAGATATTTACACCAGGAACACCTACAACAACATGTATTGAATATATAAACCAAAACGTAATTAGGAAATAGTTTACTCAGGCGGTGTTAAAATTGGAATATGTAGATAAGCTACTAAATGGAGACAAAAGAACATGTGCTCGTCTGATTTCTATAGTAGAAAATAATGAAGAAGAAGCAAAAAATATTATTAAAAATATATATAAATATACGGGAAATGCTCACGTAATTGGAATAACTGGCCCCCCTGGCGGGGGCAAGAGCACCCTTACTGATAAGCTGGCAAAGGAACTTAGAAATAGGGGCAAGACTGTTGGAATAATAGCCATAGACCCTACAAGCCCATTTACTGGAGGAGCAATACTTGGTGATAGAATAAGAATGCAAGACTTGGCTACAGACCCAGGAGTATTTATCAGGAGTATGGGTACTAGGGGATATCTAGGAGGATTGTCAAAGGCTACTCAAAGCGCTGTAAAGATACTAGATGTATATGGTGCTGACTACATAATTATAGAAACAGTAGGAGTAGGCCAATCCGAAATAGATATAGTGAAAAATGCAGATACGGTTGTTATGGTTATGGTCCCAGGATTGGGAGATGATATTCAGGCCATAAAAGCTGGAGTAATGGAAATTGGTGATATATTCGCAATAAATAAATGTGATTTAGACGGAGCGGCTAGAACTGCTGCTGAAGTGAAGGCAATGCTTGACATGGGACCCACAAAGGATAGAAAACCTCCTATAGTGCAGGTAATAGCAAGCCTAAACAAAGGAATAAGTGAATTATTAGACGAAATAGTAAGTCATATGGAATATTTAAAATCCTCAGGAGAGCTTAAAAAAAGACGTGAAGATAATATTAAAATGGAAATTGTTAAGCTCATAGAGACAGAAATTATGAGGATAGTTCTACAAAAGTCTCAAACAGATCAGGTTTTAGAAAAGGTAACTAGTGAAGTTGCAGATAGGAAAACTGACCCCTTTAGTGCATGTGAGTCTATAATAAAATTATTTTAAATGATATTTAGAAAGATTAAGGAGGGAGAAAAATGGTAAAAAAAGTAGACCATATAGGTATAGCTGTTAGCAATCTTGACGAGGCTTTAAAATTTTATGAGGAAGTACTAGGTATGAATCTTCATGGGACAGAGATAGTAGAAGAACAAAAAGTAAAAGTGGCATTTCTTCCAATAGGAGATACAGAAATAGAATTATTGGAATCAACTGAAAAAGAGGGACCTATTGCAAAGTTTATTGAGAAAAAAGGCGAAGGAATACAACACATTGCATATAGAGTAGATGATATAGAAAAAGCACTAGAAGAAATGAAGCAAAAAGGTATAAGACTTATAGATGAAAAACCTAGATATGGAGCAGGAGGAGCTAAAATAGCGTTTTTACATCCAAAAAGCACAAATGGAGTATTAGTTGAACTTTGTCAAAGAGATTAATTAAAATTTATTATAGATAGACAAATATAGATAGACAAACTAAATATTTAATAAAAAATACAAAGAGATTACGCTTGCAGACCATGGTTATAACTCTCAGCCAGCTGTAAGAGTTATCCGTGGCTGAAGCCGTAATCGAATGTATTTTTTATTAAATTTGAAATAAAATTTATTAAAAATACGATTGCTTAGTCAATCAGCTTAAGGAGGGTCTTTTAATGGCAAATAACAAGCTAGAACAGCTACGTTTAGCTAAAGAAAAAATAGCTGAAGGTGGCGGTAAA
>CAZUFW010000046.1:0-1299 GCA_964619895.1 uncultured Clostridia bacterium
TGAGGGGAGGGAGAACGAATGTCAGAAATCAAAGTCGGGGAAAACGAATCATTAGACAATGCTCTAAAAAGATTTAAAAGACAATGTGCTAGATCTGGTGTATTAGCAGAAGTTAGAAAAAGAGAGCATTATGAAAAACCAAGTGTAAGACGTAAGAAAAAATCTGAGGCTGCAAGAAGAAAGAACTCAAGAACAAGATAAGAGGTGAAACATAATGTCCCTTAAAGATAGATTAATGGATGATTTGAAGACTTCTATGAAGAACAGGGATAAGATCAGAAAAGATGTTGTCACAATGATAAGAGCAGCTATCAAGCAAAAAGAAGTTGATGAAAGAATAGATTTAGATGATGAAGCTGTTATAGACGTTATCTCAAAACAGGTAAAGCAGAAAAAAGATGCTATTGAAGACTTTAGAAAAGGTCAAAGGCAGGACTTAGTGGAGTTGACTGAAAAAGAAATTGACATACTATTAGAGTACTTACCTCAACAATTGACTGAATCTGAGCTTGATGAAATAGTTAGAGCAGCAATTCAAGAAGTAGGAGCCAATACAGTCAAAGATATGGGGAAGATAATGTCAAATGTAATGCCTAAAATTAAGGGCAGAGCAGATGGTAGTATGGTAAATAACATAGTAAAACAATATTTAAAATAGATGAAAACCTGAACATAATGTGTTCGGGTTTTCTTTTTTGGCGCCATTTACCATATTATCTACATTGTTATTGCTGTCGAAAAATGCTATAATTTTGAAATAATCGAAATTGTGAGGGGGAATTTTCGATGGCAAAGAAGGCTTTTATTATAATAATTTTAATTGCAATAGTATTAAATTTTCCTCCTATTTATGGAGATACTTTTTCCCAAACTAATGCTGTACTAAGAGCAACACGAAAAAGCGGAGATATATTTGTGCATATATTGACACCACTAGGTATTAAGCAAATAAAGGCCGAAATCGTATCTGCAGATGGTCGTATCAAGGTCATAATTTATAGAGATTATTTTGCTATAAGAAATTATTCTGGGAAAAAATATAATGAATATATTATTTCTAACAAAAATAATGATATTAATGAATCTGATACTATAAGAATCTTGTACAATTCAGAAATTATTGTCCAGAATGAAGTTTCTCATATACCTTACATTGAAATTAAGAAGAATGAAAATTTTAATTCAAAGCCTATTAGAATAATGACTTACAACATACATCGTGGAAGAGATAAAGCAGGAAATAGGAATCTTGAACAAATTGGAGAGCTTATTCAATATTATGATATTGATATTATTGGG
>CAZUFW010000046.1:1309-3322 GCA_964619895.1 uncultured Clostridia bacterium
GTTGACAAAAATGTATCTAGAACTAGTTTCGAAGATCAGCTTAAGATTGTTGCTGACAAGCTTTCTATGTATTGTTACTTTGGATCTAATAAAAGCTTTCTAAGAGGAGAATATGGGAATGGAATACTAAGTAAGTATCCTTTGCAAAGTCCAGAGAACATTATTATGAACGGTAAAGAACCTAGAGGTTTGTTAAAAGCAACAATATTATTAGATGATAATAAAAAGTTAAATTTTATGGTGACACACTTAGGCTTAGATGTTGATGAGAGACAAAGGCAATTCAATACTATTTTAGATTATATAGATATATATGAAGATGATGTGATACTAGTTGGAGATTTTAATGCAATAGACAGTAATCAAAATATTATTAAAATTCAACAGCGGTTAAATGATGTCGGAGAAAAAACAATACATAGATATGAAAACACACTAAATATTTTTAGAAATGAATATAGAATTGATTATATATTTACAAGTAAATTCATGAAGATAAAAAAGTACAAGGTTGAAAAGGTTCAGTACTCTGACCATTTTCCTGTTATAGTAGATATTGATTATTAATAAACGTTGGGAATCTAAAGTGTAAATAGATTTTTGTATTGTGTTGAATTCAAAAAAAGAATAACTTATTTATGAAAAAAAGTATGCTTATTAGCATACTTTTTTTCATAGGACTAACATTAAGGATTTATGTCTTCTTAAGAATACAAATATTAATAGACGCATAGATTTATATATGGAGGAGGGTTATGGTGAAAAAGAAGATAAATAATATAAAGTCCAACGTTTCAGAAATACTTGAGCTTCCTAAAGATATTATATTAGATTTGCCTAAGATTACCCTAATAGGTAATCTACAGTTATATATAGAAAACCATAAAGGCATTATTGAGTATGGGAACCTTAGAATCAGGATAAATACTAATGCTGGTATTTTAAGGGTGTTAGGAAAAAACATGGTGATAAAGAATATAGTAACCGAAGAAATTATTATAGTAGGAGAAATCGAATCAGTAGAATTTACGCAATAGGAGGGGAAACATTGTTAGTTATTCGTATATGGAATTATTTTCGTGGATATGTTATTATAAAAATTGAAGGGCTTACCCTTGAGAAGTTTATTAATCTAGCAATATCAAAAAATATTATCTTATGGGATATAGAAAGAATTGATTATACTACTCTAAAAGCCAAGGTTAGTGTAGCAGGATTTAAGGCTCTAAGAGATGTTGTACAAAAAGTAGGCTGTAGAGTTTCTATAATAGGAAAAAAAGGTTATCCTTTTTTTGTTAACAAGTTTAAATACAGAAAAATGCTTGCTATAGGCTCTGTATTATCAATTGTTCTTGTTATTTTTTTGACGTCTTTTATATGGAATATAGATATTGTTGGAAATGAAAGAATAAAAGACAATGAAATAATTAACGTTTTATCATCTATAAATATAAAAGAGGGCATAAGAAAAAGTACTGCAAGAAAGATAGATATTGACAATGCTTTACTTTTAAATATTCAAGATTTGTCTTATGTAAGTGTTGAGATACGTGGAACAAAGATGATTATAGAAGTCAGGGAACGAGAATTGCTTCAGGTAGAAATAAAGAATGATATTCCTTGCAATATTGTTGCTTCTAAGAAGGCAGTGATTGAGAAATTAATAGTTAAGAGTGGAAAGGCATTAGTTAGCAAAGGAGACATCGTAGAAGAAGGTCAAGTTCTCATTACTGGAGTAATAGAAGATGAAAACCTAGAAGTGCCTTTTTTAGTTCATTCTGAGGGTAATGTGTTCGCGAATGTTTGGTATAATGAAATAATCGAGGAACCAATAGAAAAATCTATAGATGAGGAAACAGGTAGAACTTTTACAACAAGAGAAATAAAGATTGGAAACAAGAGATTACAGCTTATGAATGGAGAAATACCATTCAAGAATTATATTGAGGAAAGCAAGGTTAAAGAAGTTGGAGATTTGGGAATAATAAAGCTTCCATTAATAATTATTCAACA
>CAZUFW010000046.1:3332-24734 GCA_964619895.1 uncultured Clostridia bacterium
TGAAAGAATAAAAATAAAGCAGGATTTAGATTCTTTAAAAAAGATAACAGCAGTAAAAGGAACACAGCAATTAATGAAGAGAATACCAAAGGAATTAACTATTATTTCAAAAGATGTGAGATATAGTGTTGAGGATAATATATTAACTACAGAAGTAATTCTAGAAGTAAATGAAGATATTGGAATTAAACAAAAAATAACTATTACAAATAATCAGGAGGATTAATTTTGGAAAGAGAGACACAAGAAAGAAGAGTTAGCATATACAGAAATGACTATGTACTAGAACTCTTTGGAAACTTTGATGAGAATATAAAATTAATTGAGAAAGAGTTTAACGTTGATATTGTATCGAGAGAAGGAGAAATTAGAATTCTAGGCGAAGAGCCTTATATTTTATTTACTCAAAAATTGATAACTAGTCTACTAAGAATAATTGAAAAACAAGGGAAATTAACTAAACAGGAAATAACATATGCTATCCAGCTTGTTTTGGAAGGACAAGAGGATACATTAAAAGAACTATTGGAACAGATAGTTTGTATTACTGCCTCTGGAAAAGCCATTAAACCAAAAACTATTGGACAAAAAATGTACATTAATTCTATAAAAGAAAATGACATTGTATTTGGAATAGGACCAGCTGGTACAGGAAAGACTTATTTAGCAATGGCTATGGCAATAACAGCATTTAAAAATAAAGAAGTAAATAGGATAATTTTAACTAGGCCTGCTGTGGAAGCAGGTGAAAGTCTAGGATTTCTACCTGGAGACTTACAAGAAAAAGTAGACCCTTATCTAAGACCCCTATATGATGCTTTGTATGACATACTTGGACCAGAAACTTACGCTAAATATATGGAAAGGGGCCTAATAGAAGTTGCTCCCTTAGCCTATATGAGAGGAAGGACATTAGATTCTGCTTTTGTAATCTTAGATGAAGCACAAAATACCACAAATGAACAAATGAAAATGTTTCTTACAAGGTTAGGCTTTGGTTCAAAAGCCGTAATAACAGGGGATATAACACAGGTTGACTTACCTAAAGGTAAAAGTTCAGGATTAAAACAAGTTACTAATATATTAAAGGGAATTAGAGGAATAGACTTTATATATTTGACAAAGAAAGACGTTGTAAGGCATCAGCTTGTACAACGAATTATTGAAGCTTACGATGAATATGAGAAAAAAGCTGAATAAGTAAATAAAAATTAGGGGGGAAGTCCATGGTTTCATCTAAGGCAAAAGCGGACAAACCATCAAAAAATCCTATACTAGCTTTTCTGAGTAAAACTCTTGTAAAGCAAATATTACTTGGACTAACATTTACAATAGTTATGTATTTTATTGTAGATAACAGCATGGCACCGGAAAGAATAACAATTAAAGTAGGAGATTTATCTCCAGATGACATTAGGTCCACAAAGGAAATAGTCGATGAAATAACTACCGAGCAGTTAAGACAGGAGGCTATGAAAAGAGTTGAACCAAGGCATAGGGTGGATACCTCTGTACAAGTTAAAATTAAAAATGATATCAGTAGGTTTTTTATCATTTTAGGAGAAGTTAGGGGTATGGAAGAAGAAACATATGCTAATAAGATGGAAATTATCGAACAAAAATCTAATATAGGGCTTAGTCAAGATGATTATAAAGTTGCATTATTGATGACTGATGATACTATGTCCACACTTGAGAATAATATGAATGACATGGTAAGTCAAGTTATGAGTATAGGAATAAAAGAAGAAGAGTTAGAATATGAAAAGCAAAATATATCAAGAAACTTTGAAGAATTAGAACATCTCCCAGAAGGTGCTAAGGCCTTAGGAATAAACATCCTAGAGAAAACTATTCAGCCAAACAGATTCATAGATGTTGAAACAACTATACAAAAAAGAAAAGAGGCTGCAGAACAAGTTGCACCTGTAGTTATTAAAGAAGGACAGATAATTGTAGAGAAGAAACAGCCTATTGATGATAGAATTTATTCATTGATAAAAAAGACAGGATTATTAAAAGAAACAGAAGGTCCTGACTATAAACTTATTATTGGAACAATAACTATTATCTTAATATTAGAAGGGTTAATAGTTTCGTATTTGTATATTTTTGACAGAAAAGTTTTTTTGAATTATAAGCTGTTGCTAGTATTGGCAATAATAATTTTATCTACTACTGCCATTTCTAAGGGCATATATAGAATATCAGAGTTTTTGATGCCAATTTCAGTAGCTACTATGCTTATATCAATTCTAATAAACCCTAAACTAGCTATATTGGTAAATTTAGTAATTTCCATTTTCATTGGTACAATAACTGCTAATGATATGAACACCATAATTATGCTTCTTGTAGGAGGTACAGTAGGAACTTTTGCTATAATAAACACACATCAAAGATATAATATACTACTAACAGGGTTAATAGTAAGTTGTGTCAACATATTTACTATAGGTGCATTTGGACTTATACATGGTGTAGACTTTAGAGAAATTTTATATACTAGTGCCTATGGTGGCTTAAATGGCCTATTTAGTGCTATTTTAGCCATAGGCTCATTACCTTTATGGGAAAATTTGTTTGATATATTGACTCCCCTAAAGCTTCTAGAGTTGTCTAACCCAAACCAACCGCTATTAAAAAGGTTACTTGTTGAAACACCTGGTACATATCATCATAGTGTAATAGTGGGTAATCTAAGTGAGGCTGCTGCTGAGGAAGTAGGTGGCAATCCTTTAATAGCAAGAGTTGGGGCTTATTATCATGATGTTGGAAAGCTTAAAAGGCCTTTCTTCTTTAAAGAAAACCAATATAATGGAGAAAATCCTCATGATAAAATTAACCCCAGCCTAAGTACTCTTATTATTACTAACCATACTAAGGATGGAGATGAATTAGCACAGAAATATAAACTTCCTAGTGCAATAAGAGACATTATTTTACAACACCATGGCCAAACTTTAGTAGCTTATTTTTATCACAAAGCATTGAATGGAGAAAATGGTGATACAGTAAAGGCTGAAAGTTTTAGATATGCTGGTCCAAAACCGCAAACTAAAGAAGCAGCTATAGTTATGCTGGCTGACTCAGTAGAGGCAGCAGCAAGAGCTATGCCGGATCCTTCAAAAGGTAAAATTGAAGGATTAGTGCGACAGATAATAAAGGATAAGTTAAATGATGGACAGCTTGATGAGTGTGGATTAACACTGAAAGATTTGCATACTATTGCAAATGCTTTTGTAAAGGTGTTATTGGGTATATTTCATGAAAGAATCGAATATCCAAAACTTGATTTAGCCGAATTGAAGGGAGATTAATTAAATGGAGATAATAATTGATAATTCTCAGGATAAAGTTAATATAGACGAATCTATCAATGAATTACTTGAAAGAGTAGTCCTAGAATGTTTAAAACTAGAGGGAAGAGATACGAGTTATGAAGTTAGTATTACCTTTGTAGATGATGAAGAAATAAGAGAACTCAACAAAGAATATAGAGATGTAGATAAATCTACTGATGTTCTATCCTTTCCATTAGATGAAGATGAATTTGATATTCCTGGAGACACTCTTCTTGGTGACATAGTGATTTCAGCTGAGACTGCTAAAAGACAATCCGAAGAATATGGACATTCTTTAGAACGAGAAATAGCTTATCTTACAGCCCATAGTATGTTTCACCTTATGGGCTATGACCACATGAACGATGCCGAAAAAAAAGTAATGAGAGATAAAGAAAAGAAAGTTATGATGTCATTAGGTATATTTAAAAATCAAAATTAGATAGGTGTTGCTATGTGAAAGTAAGGAGATTAGTGGATAGTTTTAACTATGCAGTATCTGGAATCATTTATACTTTGAAAACTCAAAGGAACATGAGGATACACTATGTTGCTGCCATACTAGTACTATTTTTAAGTCTGTTTTTGAATTTTACTAAAATAGAGCTGGTATTATTGTTTTTTGCAATATCCTTGGTAATAATTTCTGAAATGATAAATACGGCAATTGAAAAAACAATAGACTTATATACTAAAGACTATCATCCTCTAGCAAAAATTGCCAAAAATGTAGCTGCAGGTGCTGTACTAATAGCTGCAGTTAATGCAATAATTGTGGCATATTTACTTTTCTTTGATAGAGTCAATCCTTTTGCAGAAACTATGATATATAAGATAAGAAATTCTAATTTACACCTAACATTTATTAGTATCATATTAGTTATAATACTAACTATAGCGATTAAAGCAAAAACTAATACTGGCACACCTTTTAAGGGAGGTACCATAAGTGGACATGCAGCAATAGCTTTTTCCTCAGCTACAGCTATAATGTTTATTTCTAAGAACTTTTTCCTAGGTACCTTAGGATTTTTAATTGCCTTACTTGTTGCAGAAAGCCGTATTGAAAATAAAATTCATACAATTATTGAAGTATTTGCTGGTGCATTATTAGGAATACTAATCACTGTACTTATTTTTAAGTTCATTGGTTAGAACGGAGGGGTTTTATTGTCGGAATCAGGCATGTATGTAAGAATTGCAATAGTATTTTTGTTATTGCTTTTTTCCGCATTTTTTTCCAGCTCAGAAACTGCTATAACCTCAATTTCTATAGGAAAGATACGACAACTTAAAGAAGAAGATGAGGAATCTGCAGAAATATTGAAAGGTATGAAGAGAAAAACTAATGATATTATTGCATCTATACTCATTGGAAACAATATAGTAAATACTGCAGCAACTGCTGTATTAACAGAGATTATAGTAGAGAAATTTTTATCTAAAAACTCTACTATAATTGCTACGGCCATTATGACTGTGCTCATATTAGTCATTGGAGAAATTACTCCTAAATCCTTTGCAGCACAAAATCCTGTTAAAGTCGCCGTAAAAGTTGCAAAACCATTGGAATTAATAGATATAGCATTCAAACCTATTCTCTATGTACTAACTGCCATAACTAATGGAATAATAAAGCTCCTAGGAGGAGAAATAGTAACTGACACTCTTTTTGTAACAGAAGAAGAGATAAGATCCTTAGTAGATGTAGGAGAAGAAGAAGGTATCATTAAGCACCAAGAAAAAGAAATGATAGAAGGCATATTTGAAATAAATGATATTGATGTGACAGAGGTTATGGTGCCTAGAATAGATGTTATAGCTGTTCCTGAAGATGCCAGCTTAAGAGAAGCTCTAGACCTTATAATTACATATGGCCATTCTAGGATCCCAGTATTTAAAGACACAATAGATAACATAGTAGGTATTTTATATGCAAAAGATATGCTTCCATTTGCATCTGCAAAAGACCAAAGATTTGACGATAAAAGTGTCACTGAGCTTATGAGGCAAGCTTTTTATATTCCTGAGACTAAGAGAGTGAATCAGCTATTAAGAGAATTGCAGCAAAAAAAGGTACATATGGCAATAGTACTGGACGAATATGGTGGAACAGAGGGGATTGTCACAATAGAAGACATACTAGAAGAGATAGTTGGTGATATACTAGATGAATATGATAATGAAGTTGATTTAATTGAAAGAATAAATGAAGATGTTTATTTAGTAAAAGCAGATGTTTCTATAGAAGAAATAAACGAAATATTTGAAACAGATCTTCCTGAGGAAGATTTTGATTCTTTAGGAGGTTTTGTGTTTGGCACTTTAGGAAGAGTTCCAGTGCAAGGAGATATAGTGATTTATGAAAATCTTCAAATGACTGTAGTAGAACTAGATAACAGAAGAATTATTAGCATTGAGGTAAAGAAAATATAGTACAGAAATTGCGCATCTATAGTAACTAAGCACATAAGGGGGAAAAGGTATGTCAAAAAAAACGTCTCTAGTAATAATCTTATTACTACTAACTTTTATAAGTATAACGGCTTGCAACAAGGAAGGTAAAAGTACAAATGGTCCTGACATAATAACAGAGGAAGAGAATAATGATATTATATCTAAAGAAACAGAAGAAACGGAAAAAAATGAAGAAGAAATAGTATTATCAGACGGCATACCTTCACCATTAAGCGGTATATATGGGCAAGAAGAAAAAGTCAATAGAAGACCAGTAGCCGTAATGTTTGATAATGATCCTAAGGCTAGATGGCAGGCTGGACTTTATCAGGCAGAAATAGTATATGAATTTATAGTAGAACCTCCTTATACTAGATACATGGGTATATTTTTATTAAATGAACCTGACATTATTGGACCAGTTAGAAGCGCAAGGCCATATTTTATAGCAACTTTATTAGAATATGATCCTTTATATGTTCATGTTGGAGGAAGTGAAGCGGCAAAAGCAGATATTAAAAAACATAAAGTAGCAGATATAGACGGATTATATAGTGGTGCTTTCTGGAGAAATACTAAAACTGGTAAACGTGCACCAAACAATCTGTATATAAGTATGGACGGGATTAGAAAAGAGCAGGAGAGACTAAAGTATAAGGAGACTGGGGATATTAAAGGATTCATCTTCAATATAAAAGACACTGATATAGAAGGTATAGATGCTGCAGAAGTTTTAATAAAGTATTATTCAAACAATACTACTAAATATGAATATGATAGTGAAAATAAAGTATACAAAAGATATAAGGACGGGAAGCTACATATAGATGAGGCTGACGAGAAACCAATAATAGCAAAAAATATTATTATACAAGAGGCTAATACGAAAATAATAGATAGTGAAGGAAGAATGGAAATACAAGTAGTAGGAGAAGGAAGAGGTCTTTATATCACTAATGGAAAATGTCAGAATATAACTTGGAAGAAAAAATCTCTAAATGATAAAACTAAATTTTTCGATGAAAAAGGAAATGAAATTAAACTGAATCCAGGGGTTACATGGGTACAGTTTACAAAACCTGATCCAGTTATAGAAATCAAATAATGAGGTGAATAAGAATGGATATTAAAGACTTAATTAGCAAAGCATTAGAAGCTAGAGAAAAGGCTTATGTACCATACTCAGGTTTTAAAGTAGGTGCAGCAATACTTTGCAAAAGTGGCAATATTTATACTGGATGCAATATCGAATCTGCTTCCTATACACCTACAATATGTGCTGAAAGAACCGCCATATCAAAAGCAGTTTCAGAAGGAGATAGGGAAATAGAGGCCATAGCAATAGTTGGTAATCCTAAGGAATATACTTATCCATGTGGAGTATGTAGACAAGTAATTAGAGAATTTGGGAAAGACACGACTCTAATAATAGCAAGAAATGAAGATGAATATAAAGTATATAAACTAGAAGATCTGCTTCCATACAGTTTTGGACCAGAAGATCTTGATAAAAAGTAAATAGGAGTGAAATAATGAAATATAAATCAGGATTCGTAACTATAATTGGAAGACCAAATGTAGGAAAATCTACACTATTAAATTATATTATAGGCGAAAAAATGGCAATAGTATCAAACAAGCCTCAAACAACTAGAAATAAGATTCAATGTATATACACAGGTGATGATTTTCAGATAATTTTTATTGATACGCCGGGTATACATAAACCTAAAAATAAGCTTGGGGAATACATGGTAAACGTATCAAAGGACACTTTGGCTGAAGTTGATGCCATATTATGGCTTGTAGATGAGAGCACTGAAATTGGACCTGGAGATAAATTTATATTTGAAGAATTAAAAAATATTAAAACAGATAAAATATTAGTAATTAATAAAATTGACAAATTAAAATCTGAAGAAATAGAAATCATAAAAAATAACTATAAAGAGTTAGGCATCTTCAAAGAAATAATTCCTTTATCTGCAGCTACAGGAAAAGGCGTGAATTCTTTAATTAAAGCATTACTAAAGTTATTACCTAAAGGACCACAATATTTTCCAAGTGATATGATTACTGACCAGCCTGAAAGGCAAATAGTAGCAGAAATTATTAGAGAAAAGGCACTTAACTATCTTGAAGAAGAGGTTCCTCACGGAATCGCAGTAGGGATAGAATCCATGAAGCAGAGAGAAGATAAAGATATTATAGATGTAAGTGCTACAATATATTGCGAAAGAGAATCTCACAAGGGTATTATTATTGGAAAAAATGGCAGAAAATTAAAAGGCATTGGTAAAAGTGCAAGACAAGATATTGAAGCTCTATTAGGAAGCCAGATTTATCTTGAACTTTGGGTAAAGGTAGAAAAGAACTGGAGAGAGAAGGAAAAATTAATTAAATACTTTGGGTATAAGTAAATAAGTGGAATCGCATTTTGTTCATTTTAACTTTAATAGCACAAATTGTATTGAATTAAAAAACTACTAAGTAATAAACTAATATACACATGATCTCTTAAGGAGGGCAAAATATGTTAATGAATAAAATGTGGAAGATATTCGAAACTACAGGTAATATTAATGCATACTTGTATTGTAAGGATTATAACTATATACTAAAGGATAAAGATAAAAAATTAACTATTATTACAAAAGAGGAAAAAAGAGCATAACAAGTGTTAGGACCCGGGGTGAATAAATGTTACTGGAGACAGAAGGGCTAGTCTTAAGACAGACAAAATATGATGAGTGGGATAAAATACTTACTATATTCACAAGAAATAATGGAAAGGTTCAAGCTATTGCAAAGGGTGCAAGACGACCTAAAGGAAGCTTGGTAGCAGGTACTCAGGTATTTAGTTATAGTGACTTTTTACTATATCAAGGAAGAAACCTATACCAAATAAATCAAGCAGATATCAAAGAGTCTTTTTTTTCACTTAGAGATGATCTATATAAACTTGCATACGCTACATATATCATTGAACTAATTGATGCAGGGACTGTAGAAGAATTTGCAAATATAAAGCTTTTTGACCTATCCATTAAAACCCTTAGAGTTCTTGCTAAGCTGAGCAAGGACTATAAAAAGCTTCTTGTGGCATTTGAACTGAAATATATAAGTTTTATTGGATACAAACCTCACACAAGAAGCTGCGTAGTATGTAATAATGAATTGGGGAATAGAGTAAAAATTAGTAATGAATACGGTGGTGCTATGTGCGAGAATTGTTCATCTAAAGGCTATTATGGGTATGTAGTAAGTAGAGACATACTTAGAAAAATTGAAGAATTACTTTATATTCCCTTAGACAATATTGAGGATTTAATCATACCTATAAAGGATATTGATATTATTGAAAAACTCGTGTCAAATTATATTATGAGTCATATAGAGAAAAAGAATTTCAAATCTTTGGAGTTTTTAAAAAGTCTCGATGAATAGGAGGAGGAGTAAAATGGAAATCACCTTAGAAAAAATTGATCAACTAAGGGAAAGAACAGGAGTCAGCTATAAAGAAGCAAAAGAAGTGCTGGAGAAGCATAATGGAGATGTATTAGAGGCAATAATTGACCTTGAAGAGAGCAAAAGCAATTGGAGTGATAATTTATCTAACAAGGGAGAAGCAATAATAGAAAGCCTTAGAGAAATCTTAAGAAAAGGTAATGTGACAAAGATAGTAGTTAAAAAAGATGGAGATACTATTATTAATTTACCTGTTACAGCAGGAGCTATTGGTGCTATACTGGCTTTGCCAGTAACTGCATTAGGACTTACTGCTGCAGTAATTTCTAAATGCAGCATAGAAATTACTAGAGAAGATGGAGAAATAATAAATATAAATGAAATGGCTGAAAAAACAGTAGATAAAGTAAAAAAAGGATTCAGAAAAGAGGATAGATTTAATTCTACTTCTAAGGATTCTACAGATGACAATTAAACAGAAAACTAGTATTGACAATTTATAATATTTTTGCTAGATTATGAATTGAAAACATAAAACAAATGTTGCAATGATGAAGAAATTAGCAAGATAAAATTATTAGAGAGAGTCGGGGATGGTGGAAGCCTGATATAATTACTTAGTTAATGGAGCTTTAGAGCAATGTCTATTAAGTGGATATCCATAAGGATATCAAGTAGGGTGGAACCGCGGAAGTAACCTTTCGTCCCTATAGGGATGAGGTTACTTTTTTTATTTCTTAAAAGGAGGAGCAAATATGGAGACAAAAAAAACTATGGAGAAAATAGTTTCCCTTGCTAAGTCTAGAGGATTTATATTTCCAGGCTCTGAGATATACGGAGGACTTGCAAATACATGGGATTATGGTCCTTTAGGTGTGGAACTAAAAAACAATGTAAAAAAAGCTTGGTGGAAAAAGTTTATTCAAGAATCTGCATACAATGTAGGACTTGATGCTGCAATACTGATGAATCCACAAGTTTGGGTGGCTTCAGGCCATGTTGGAGGATTTAGCGATCCTTTGATGGATTGTAAAAAATGTAAGGCTAGATTTAGAGCAGATAAACTCATAGAGGACTTTATCATCAAAAGGGGAGAAGAACAGGTTAATGTTGATGGGTGGTCTAATGAAACGATGGAGAACTACATAAAGGAAAACAACATTAAATGTCCAGAATGTGGTGCTTTTGATTATACAGCAATAAGACAGTTTAACCTTATGTTCAAAACTTTCCAGGGCGTCACAGAGGATTCAAAATCAGAGATATATTTGAGACCAGAGACTGCTCAAGGTATATTTGTTAACTTTAAGAATGTGGCTAGAACTACACGAAAGAAAATGCCTTTTGGTATTGGGCAAATAGGTAAATCTTTTAGAAATGAAATAACACCAGGAAACTTCATATTTAGAACACGAGAATTTGAACAAATGGAGCTTGAATTTTTCTGTAAGCCTGGTGAAGACCTAGAATGGTTTAATTATTGGAGAGAATTTTGTAAAAATTGGTTGCTCAATTTGAATATGACTCCTGAAAATATTAGACTTAGAGACCATGAGAAAGAAGAACTTTCTCATTATAGTAATGCAACAACAGATATTGAGTTTTTATTCCCATTTGGCTGGGGAGAGCTATGGGGTATTGCAGATAGAACAGATTTCGATTTAAAACAACATATTAATGTATCTGGCCAGGACTTAAGTTATTTAGACCCTATTACCAATGAAAAATATATTCCATATTGTATAGAGCCTTCAGTAGGAGTAGACAGAGTTCTATTAGCATTTTTTGTAGATGCTTATAACGAAGAAAAGCTTGAAGATGGAAGCGATAGGTTAGTGTTAAAGTTGCATCCAGCATTATCACCTTTTAAAGCAGCAGTGTTACCACTTACAAAGAAATTAAGTGAACCAGCACTTGAACTGTACAATAGACTTCTAAAGAACTTTATGGTTGACTACGATGAGGCTGGCAGCATTGGAAAGAGATATAGGAGACATGATGAGATAGGCACACCATTATGTATTACTTTTGACTTTGATTCACTTGAAGATAACTGTGTAACTATTAGGGATAGAGATACAATGGAACAGCAAAGAGTTAAAATAGATGACCTAGAAAGAATAATACAAGAAAAATTAGACTTTTAATAAAGATATAAGCTCATAATTTTTTAGACCCTTCTTAGTATCAGAATGATATGTGCTAGGCTTATATAGTGCTTGCACCTGAGTGAAAAGAAGGGCCTATTATTTTTTACATTGCCTTTATAGGTAATAAATAACTCTTAGACTTTATAATGAAAGTTAAATGGTTTACTTCTACCTATAGATTTATTTTATAAGTTCTGATAAAATAGCTTTAGAATAATACCCGAAGGTTAAAGGGGTGGTTGATATACAGTTTTCAGAAAGACAAGAAAAGATAATAGATATAGTTAAGGCTAATCAGCCAATAACTAGTGAAGAAATAGCAAAGCAATTAAATTTTACTAGAGCTACCATAAGACCAGACTTAGCCATATTAACAATGTCAGGCATACTTGATGCAAGACCAAAGGTTGGTTATTTCTATAGTGGCAAAGAAGCATTAAGCTTTTTTTCAGAACAAGTAAAAAATATGAATGTTTCTGATATTAAATCAGTTCCAATAGTAGTTGACGAACAGACTACCGTATATGATACTATAGTTACCTTGTTTATTGAAGACGTAGGTTCAATCTATGTTACGTCAAATGGATTATTAACAGGTGTAGTATCCCGAAAGGATTTTTTAAAGAATGCAATTGGTGGAATGGATTTAAATAAAATTCCAGTTGGTGTTATTATGACACGAATGCCAAATATAATAACAATTTCTCCTGAGGAAAGCATACTAAATGCAGCAGCTAAAATTATTGAACATCAAGTTGATAGCCTACCAATAGTTGAAGAAGTTGAATTAAGTAACAAAAATGGGTACAAAGTAATCGGAAAGGTTTCTAAGACTAATATTGTGAGAATATTTGTAGATTTATGTAATAACGGTTAGGAGGATATAAATGGGCAAGAACACCATAATATATGTATTATCCGACTCCATAGGAGAAACTGGTGAACAAGTTGCAAAAGCGGCTATAAGCCAATTTAATTCAGGAAAATACGAAACAAGAAGGTTTCCATTTATTACAGAAGAAGAACAAATACTAGAAATTTTTGAAGAAGCGAAACATGAAAAATGCATGATAGTATTTACTATTGTAATAGATAGATTAAGAAGTTTCATATTAGAAAAATCTAAGGAATATAATATTCAAGCCATTGATCTTTTGACTCCTGTAATGGATTCCATTAAAAGCCTTGTTGGCATGGAGCCAAAAAGAGAAGCGGGAATAATAAGAAAATTGGATGAGCAGTATTTTAGAAAAGTGGAAGCTATAGAGTTTGCGGTGAAATATGATGACGGAAAAGATACCAGAGGAATAAAAAAGGCAGATATTGTTTTGATAGGTATTTCTAGAACTTCTAAAACACCACTTAGCATGTATTTAGCCCATAAAAACTTAAGGGTAGCTAATGTGCCATTAGTTCCAGAAGTACCGCCACCAGATGAATTGTTTGAACTAGATCCTAATAAAATAGTTGGTTTGACAGCGAATCCAATTAAATTAAACGAAATAAGGCAGGAAAGGCTAAGGGCTTTGGGCTTAAGCAATAATGCTAACTATGCAAGTATGGATAGGATTAAAGTTGAGTTAGAGTATTCAGATAAGATTATGAAGAAGCTAGGCTGTCCTGTCATAGATGTATCTACCAAAGCCGTTGAAGAAACGGCAGGAATAATATTAGAAATGAAAAAGTTAACAAGCGAGATATAGAAAATTAAATGAGTATTGCATTCTTATGCAATACTCATTTTAATATAGGAAAAAGTAATTGATGTAAACTTTTAACAAAACTTAAAATAAAATTACATTATAATAAAGGATTATAAATATATTTGTGGTATATATAATAATAAAATTATTATTATTGGAAACAATCAAAATACAAAAAATATTTTGAGAAGGGGCATATTTATGAATATTAGAGCAGAAACAGAGAAAATAGAAAATATTATTCTATCAAAGAATGCGACCCTAAGTAAAAATTCAAAAGGAAGAATGATTGAAGAACAAAAATGTACCATTAGAACTGACTTTCAAAGAGACAGGGATAGAATAATTCATTCAAAGGCTTTTAGGAGGCTTAAGCATAAAACCCAAGTATTTATAGCTCCAGAAGGAGATCATTATAGAACTAGATTAACCCATACATTAGAGGTAGCTCAGATTTCAAGAACTATAGCAAGAGCTTTGCGATTAAATGAGGATTTGACAGAGGCCATAGCCTTAGGACACGATCTTGGTCATACTCCATTTGGGCATACTGGCGAAAATGTATTAAACGAAATTCACCAGAACGGATTTAAACACAATGAACAAAGTCTAAGAGTTGTAGATTTACTTGAAAATTCAGAGAAAACGGGAGGTTTAAACCTTACTTATGAAGTGAGAGACGGAATATTAAATCATACAGGATCATCAACTCCTATGACTTTGGAAGGACAAATAATAAGATTTGCTGATAGAATAGCCTATATAAATCACGACATAGATGATTCTCTAAGGGCCAATATTATTTCGGAAAGCATGCTACCTGTAGACTGTATAAAGGTATTAGGACTAAAGCATAAAGATAGAATAAACACTATGATAAGAGATATCATAGTAAATAGCTATAATCAAAATATAATTAGCATGAGCGACGAGATAAAGTTTTATACAGACAAGTTAAGGGATTTTATGTTCCAAAACGTCTATTTAAATAAAAAGGCAAAAAGTGAAGAGGAAAAGGCAAAAAGAATAATAAGACAGTTGTACGAGTTTTACATGGAAAACTTTAATGAATTACCTAAAGAGCACAAAAAACTTTATGTTGATTTAAATTGTAGTAAAGAAGATATAATATGTGATTACATTGCAGGAATGACAGATAGATATGTAATAAATGTATATAAACAGATATTTATACCCAAATCATGGAATAAGCAATGAAAAGAAGGATATTAAAGAAATATGTCGAATATAAAACAGGATATTTTTGAATTGTTCTAATTAAAGGTAGAATATAAAAATTGACTTATTAAATTAAGAAGGAAAATGAATTTTTATGACGAATAGTAAAACAAAGGTGGTTTAAATGCCTTATATTTTTAATGAAGATACAATAAGAGAAATAAGAGAAAGCAATGACATTGTAGACGTCATTTCTCAATATATAACATTGAAACGCACGGGCTCTAACTTTATTGGGTTATGCCCATTTCATAATGAAAAGACTCCTTCATTTACTGTATCTCCTTCAAAGCAAATGTATCATTGCTTTGGATGTGGTGAAGGAGGAGATTCTATTTCTTTTATTATGAAGCACATGAACCTAGACTTTATCGAAGCATTGAAGCTATTAGCAGATAGAGCAAATATAGTGCTAGAAGAAAAGGAGGCAAAAGTTGATTTAAAAGAAGAAAAAGAAAAAGACATAACTTTTAATATAAATAAAGAAGCAGCAAGATATTTTTATGAAAATCTAACAAATGATAATTTAGCTTTAAAGTATTTATATGGTAGAGGAATAAATGAAAAAACCATAAAGACATACGGACTTGGGTTTTCAAAAAACAGTTGGGATGGTGTATACTTATTTCTAACGAAAAAAGGTTATACCGAGGAACAACTTGAAAGAGCAGGGTTAATAATAAGACACAGCGCTGGAAACAGATATTATGATAGATTTAGGGGAAGAGTGATGTTCCCCATAATAGATACTAGAGGGCGCATTATTGGCTTTGGCGGAAGAACAATAGGTGATGCACAGCCAAAGTATTTAAATTCACCTGACACACCTGTTTTTTCAAAAGGAAATAATCTTTATGGATTAAACACAGCAAAGAAATATAGTAGGGAAAAATTAATTCTTGTAGAAGGATACATGGATGTAATCTCCCTATATCAATATGGAATAAATTATTGTGTTGCATCTTTGGGAACTGCTTTAACACCGAATCAGACTAAGCTTTTAAAGAGATATAGTAATGATATATATATTTGCTATGATTCAGATAATGCAGGATTAAATGCAGCAAATAGAGCACTAGATGTTATGAAAGAAGAAAAAGTAAGCGCTAAAGTAATTATGCTTCCCGATGGAAGGGATCCAGACGACTTTATTAAAGAGAATGGAAGCAAAAACTTTGTTGATTTGTTAAGTAGGTCCTATAATTATTTGGATTTCAAAATATTATTTTATAAGAAAAAATACAATATTAATACTTTGCAAGGAAAAATAGACTTTACTAAAGAAATTTCTAACATGCTTAAACAGATTGAGAGTCCTATAGAGTTAGATGCTTATATAAACAAGATTTCTCTCGAAACAAACATTTCTGCAGATGCAATAAGAGAAGAAATACAGGAAAAACAAAGAGGACAGACTAATTCAATTATTAAGGACAAGTATATTAATAATAATTATAGGAATAATAATAAATATAATATTTTACCAGTGAAATATAATCTTGAACCCGGACATTTGATAGCCGAGAAAAGTTTATTGAATTTTATACTTCAGGATAAAAAGATGTTCAACTATACAAAAGACAAGTTTAGACCTGATGATTTTCTAAACCATGTATATAGAAGAGCAGCTGAGATTATTTATGATATCTATAATAAAGAAGAAGAAATTGATCTAGATAAGATTATTATTCATTTTGAAGGAGAAGAGCTTGAAGAATTAAAAGAAGTAATTGATCTTAAAATTGAATTTGATGAAGATGAGAAAATCAGAGCTATAGACGATTATATAAAAAAGATAAATTACTATGAACTGAAAATCAGAAAGAATGACATTAAAGATACGATAGCCGAAATCCAGAATAATAAGGCAAAGATTAAAGGAGATGTTGAAAAATTAATAAGAGAGTTATGTTTAGAAATAATAGAAATAGACAAAGAATTAAAGCTACACCAGTAATCTTTGCTGAAGGGAGGGGACTAAAATGAGCAATTTTGAAAAACAAAAAGAATCAAATATAGGTGTTGTAAGAGGATTAATAGATAAGGGAAAAAAGCAAGGGATGCTCTCATATAAAGAAATTATGGATACTCTTGAAGAGCTAGACCTTGACACTGATCAAATAGATGAAGTATATCAAAATCTTGAGGATATGGGTATTGATATAGTAGGTGACAAGGAAGAAGACATATTACTTGATAAAGATATGGAAGATGAAGAAGTAATAGATGTTGAAAAAGAGGATTTGTCACCTCCTAAAGGTATAAGTGTTGATGATCCAGTTAGAATGTATCTTAAAGAGATAGGAAAGGTTCCTTTGCTTGATGCTGAAGAAGAAACAGAACTAGCAAAAAGAATGGAGCAAGGAGACGAAGAAGCAAAAAGAAGGCTTGCCGAAGCTAACTTGAGGCTAGTAGTAAGTATTGCCAAAAGATATGTAGGCAGGGGGATGCAATTTCTAGACCTAATTCAAGAGGGTAATCTTGGATTAATAAAAGCAGTAGAGAAATTTGATTACAGAAAAGGATTTAAGTTCAGTACTTATGCAACTTGGTGGATTAGGCAGGCTATAACTAGAGCAATTGCAGATCAAGCAAGAACCATAAGAATACCAGTGCATATGGTAGAAACTATAAATAAATTAATAAGGGTCTCTAGACAACTTTTACAAGATTTAGGCAGAGAGCCTACTCCTGAAGAAATTGCGAAAGAAATGAATTTAGATGAAGATAAAGTTAGAGAAATATTAAAAATTGCTCAAGAACCTGTTTCATTAGAAACTCCAATAGGTGAGGAAGAAGATAGTCATTTAGGTGATTTTATTCCAGATGATGATGCACAGGCCCCTGCAGAAGCAGCTACATTTACTTTACTAAAAGAGCAATTAATGGAAGTCCTAGATACACTTACGCCTAGAGAGCAAAAAGTCTTACGACTAAGATTTGGTCTTGACGATGGAAGAGCTAGGACTCTTGAGGAAGTAGGAAAAGAATTTGATGTCACAAGAGAAAGAATTAGGCAAATAGAGGCAAAAGCTTTAAGAAAATTGAGACATCCTAGCAGAAGCAAGAAACTTAAAGATTTTCTAGAATAATTATTATAATGACTTTTATAGAGTTTTAAAGATTCGCTTTTGCGAATCTTTAATTATGATTTTTGATAATAAATGAGGTGCTAGTATGATTGACACATTATTATTTGATTTAGATGGTACTCTTCTGCCTTTAGATATGGAGGAGTTTACATTAAGATATTTTAAAGAACTTTGTAATAAATTCTCTTCTATTTTTGAACCTAAAATATTACAAGAAGCAGTTTGGGCTTCTACTAAGTATATGATTAGTAATACCGAAAAAGAAAAGACTAATAAGGATTGTTTTTTTGAAGATTTTCAAAAAAGAGTTGAGCATAATCTAGAAGAGTTATTTCCAATTTTTGATGAATTTTATAGTAAGGATTTCATTAATATAAAGGACTCTGTAAATCCAAATCCTATAGTTAGAAAAATTATTGATATACTGAAAGACAAAGGCTATAATTTAGTGATTGCTACTAATCCTTTATTTCCTAAAGAAGCAATACACCATAGAATAAATTGGGCAGGGCTTAATGCCAGTGATTTTAAACTAATTACTACTTATGAAAACATGCATTTTTGCAAACCTAATATACAATATTATGAAGAAATACTAGAGCTTACAAATAGAAACCCAAATAATGTTATAATGGTAGGAAATGACGTACAAGAAGACATAGTATCTTCAGTTCTAGGCTTAAAAACATTTTTAATAGAAGACTGCATAATAGATAGAAAATCACCAATATTTAAACCTGACTATAGAGGAAATATGGATGATTTTTATAGTTTCGTTATAGACTTGCCAAGTTTGTAATAATATTCTTTAGAGGAGCAAAAGTATGAAGCTATCACCAAGATTACAAGCTATTGCAGACTATGTTCATAAAGGTGCAGTAGTAGCAGATATTGGAACAGATCACGGATATATTCCTGTCTATCTCGTAAGTAAAGAAATATCTAGTAAAATTATTGCAACAGACATCAATGTAGGTCCATTAGAAAATGCAAACTCATATATTAATAAAAAATCCTTCGGAGGAATAATAGAGACTAGATTAGGAAATGGACTTGAATGCTTATTACCTAATGAAGTAGATACAGTTATTATAGCAGGCATGGGTGGATTACTAATTGCAGAGATACTTGAAAGTTCCAAGGACATTGCAGGAACTATAAACAATTTTATTCTTCAGCCAATGACAGCATCAGAAGATCTTAGAAGATATTTAATTAATAATAAATATAAAATACAAGATGAAAAATTGGCTAAGGAAGGAAGTAAAATATATGAAATAATGTTAGTAAGCCATGGTGAGGATAAAATAGAAAAGAATATATACTACGAAGTAGGAAAGAAACTAGTTGAAAATAAAGATAAACATCTTCAGGAATTTGTGAAAAATAAGATAATAAAAACTGAAAAGATTTTAAATACATTAGAAGATAAGGAATCAGAAGAGGGAAAGTTAAGATATGAATATTTAAAAACTAAAAACGAAGAGTATAAGGAGGTGTTAAACAACTTATGTTAGTTAAAGACGTAATTAAGTTAATGAATAACATAGCACCCCCTGAGCTAATTGAAAAAAGTTGGGATAATTCAGGGTTACAAATAGGAAGTTTAAATAAAGAGGTTAAAAAAATCCTAGTAGCACTGGACGTGAGCCCCCTAACAGTTAAATATGCACTAGATAATAAAATAGATATGATAATATCACACCATCCATTTTTTTTCAAATCAATAAAAGCCATTTCTCAAGACAGTATTAAAGGCAAAATGATAACAGATTTAATAAAAAATGATATAATAGTCTATAGTACTCATACAAATTTAGATTCAGCAGAAAATGGAATTAATGAGATACTTGCTGGAAAAATTGATTTGATGAATATAAATATTTTGTCAATAAGTTATACTGAAAAGCTTTATAAAATAGTTGTCTATGTTCCCGTTTCTCACAGTAATATAGTAAGAAATGCTATGACAGATAGTGGAGCAGGATTTATAGGGAACTATAGTCATTGCACTTTTAGCATAAAAGGGACAGGCACATTTATGCCTAGGGAAGGGACTAATCCTTTTATAGGAGAGTCAAATAAGTTAGAATACGTTGATGAAGAGAGAATAGAGACAATAGTAAGGGAAAAAGATTTAAGATATGTAATTGAATCTATGGTCAATAACCATCCATATGAAGAAGTAGCATATGATGTATATAAACTTCATAACAAAGGAAAAGAGTACGGATATGGCAGAGTTGGAGATCTAGAAAAAGAAAAGACACTATATGATGTTGCTGTACTAGTTAAAGAGACTTTAGGCTGTGATAGTGTAAAACTATATGGAAATCCTAGTAAGATGATTAAAAGAATAGCTATTTGTGGAGGAAGCGGAATTGATTTCTTAGAAGATGTATATACAAGTAGAGCAGATGTATACATTACAGGAGATGTAAAATATCATGATGCACAGCTTGCTTTAGAAAAGGATATATCAATAATTGATGCAGGTCATTTTAATACTGAGAAAATTGTATTGCCTTATATAAAAGAATTCTTAGACAATACTCTAAAAGACAAAGTTTGCATTATGAGCTATAGTGAAAAAAGCATTCCTTTTATGACTATTTAATTGTGATTTTATCATTTATTAGCCTTAAGGAGGTCAAAGTATGAGCCAGTTAAAGCTTTTATGGAGTTTACAGCAACATGATAGGAGATTGGCACAACTAATACAAAAGCTTAAGGAAATTGAAAATGAAAAGAAAATGGATGATTTGATAGTTAGACTCCAACAGGTGGAATATGACGTAACTAATAAAAAGACTCAAAAAGAAGTAAATGAGCTTAAGCTACAAAGGTCTAACAATAAATTAGAGCAACTTACAATTAAACTCAAAGATGCAGAGAAAAAACTTTATGATGGCAGCGTTTCTGATCTAAAGCAGTTAACATACATGAATAAAGAAGCACAAGAAATAAAAAAAGAGTCTATTATGTTAGAAAAAGAAATATTGGTCTTAATGGAAGAAACTGATAAATTAGGACGGGGGTTAGTTGAAGTGCTTAATATTCATAATAGTATTAAAGAAGAAATGTCTAAAAGCTTAAGTGAATATGAGTCAATATCCATGCAAATTAAGTTGGAGATTAAGAAGGAAAAGATAATAATAAACAAAATATCATCTAGATTAAATGAAGATCTTAGAAAGAAATACTCCATACTAAAAACAAGTAAAGGAAAAGTACTGGCTCAAGTATATGATGGTAAATGCAATGGATGTCATATGACCATACCCCTATTCATTATGTCCAAACTAAAAAACAAAGATGAAATAACATATTGCGATAATTGTGGAAGAATATTATATTACAAGGAATCATAGATTTTTAATAAGAATAATTATTTCATACTACTGCTAACAATTCTAAGATTCCTTCTTGAACTTATAAGAGGGAGTCTTAGTAAGTAGTTGGAAGATACTCAAAGTTTTGGAATGTTAACAACTATTTGCATTTGACATATAACGTTACATTATGCTATATTATTCTATGTTAACAGAATAATTAAGTAAGTCAGATGATCGCATGTATTTACATGAGGAAAGTCCGAGCTCCATAGGGCAGGGTGCTGGGTAATACCCAGTGGGGGCAACCCCAAGGAAAGTGCAACAGAGATATACCGCCTAATTTATTAGGTAAGGGTGGAAAGGCGAGGTAAGAGCTCACCAGCAACTAGGCGACTAGTTGGCTATGTAAACCCCATCTGGAGCAAGACCAAGTAGGGACTAGAAAGGACGGCTGCCCGTCGTCATCCCGGAGGTAGGTCGCTTGAACCTATTGGCAACAATAGGTCTAGATAGATGATCATTTGATACAGATCTCGGCTTATAGACTTACTTTTTACAACATTAATACTCAATTCTTTATAGGCATTTAGTTTTCTTTTTTGATACACTATATT
>CAZUFW010000047.1:0-6919 GCA_964619895.1 uncultured Clostridia bacterium
AAATCAAAGCCCAGGTGTACTTGTTATAGCCATGACTGCATATGGAAGCATAGAAGATTCAGTAGAAGCCATGCAAAGAGGAGCCTACTATTATATTACAAAGCCTCTTGACATAAATGGTTTGAAAATTATGATAGACAAAGCATTAGACTATCAAAATCTTTCTAATAGAGTAGAAGATTTAACTAAGCAAATAAATCAGCAACTAGGATTAGATAATATTGTGGCTTCAAGTAAAGCTATGAACGAAGTATTTAAAATAATTGACAGGGTAAAGGATTTAGATATCAATGTTCTTATAACAGGTGAAAGTGGCACAGGAAAAGAGCTTATAGCTAGGGCAATTCACAATTCAAGCAAGAGGTCAAATGAAGCATTGGAAATAATTAATTGTGCAGCAATACCTTATAATCTTCTAGAAAGCGAGCTTTTTGGATATGAAAAAGGGGCTTTTACTGGAGCTAATCAGCGTTATAAAGGGAAATTCGAATTAGCAGATAAAGGAACAATATTTCTTGATGAAATAGGAGAAATGGACATTCAGCTTCAAGCTAAACTTCTTCGAGTAATACAAGAGAAGAGAATAACACCTTTAGGCAGTGAAAAATCAATTCCTGTAGATTTTAGATTGATTGCTGCTACAAATAAAAATCTAGGGGAAGAAGTTAAAAATGGTAATTTTAGAGAAGATTTATTTTTCAGACTCAATGTAATAAGTATAACTGCTCCTCCACTAAGGGAAAGAAAAGAAGATATACCAGCTTTAGCAAGATATTTTATGAAAAAATACAGCGAAATGTTCAATAAAGAAGTGTCAGGCATATGTAAAAGTGCCATAACAGTTCTTGAGAAACACACTTATCCAGGCAATGTAAGAGAACTAGAAAATATTATTGAAAGAGCCGTTGCACTTACAAATAATGATATTATTGAAATTGGTGATTTACCAAAGGAAGTAGTAGGAAGTAACGACATAGGATTGACAAGTGAATTAGTACCTATTTATGTAGGAGACAGCCTTGTAGAAGCAGAAAAGAAACTAATTTTAGCTACTCTAAAACATTGTGAAGGCAATAAAAGAAAAACTGCAAAACTATTAGGAATGAGTGAAAGACATCTGTATACAAAGATAAAGGAGTATAATCTAGAGGAAGAATAAGTTGTATGAAAATATAATAGAAATACACGCTCTCGGTTTCGGATATGAATAATTCTATAGTTCATTCCGGTAAAAAATCCTACAACTTGCAAACTCGCTACGCTCAAACAGTGCAAGTTGTTTAACGGATTTTTTACCTGCATTCACTAAGAATTATAGTCATATCCTGCAAATGTTCGCTTAGTATTTCTATTATATTTTCTAACGCGGGTATAAATGTATGAAATTATTTCATACTATGAAATAACTTCATATTCAAAAACAATAGAATATCTGAATTTATTACCTAGACCCAAAAGGGTCTTTTTTATTTTTACTTATCTCAAAAATTTCCACTGCTTTTTAGGACATTGAAATTGCTAGTATGTGGCTATTAGATAAAGGAATTATATGGAATTGAATTGTGTTTTTAAAAATTTGGCACAAGAATTGAATATATAGTATAGCAAGAAAACTAGAAGTAAGATTATAGGAGTTAGGAAAACGATTTCAAAACAAGTTTCTAAATAAATTCTAAAGGGGGATTTTTACATGAGAAAGAAAAGTATATTAGCTTTAATATTAGTATTTGCAATGATAGTCCTAGCAGGCTGTGGAGGCTCAGGCTCTGCAAATAATTCATCTAAAATCTATATAGCTTCTGCAAACCCTATGACTGGAGACTCAGCTCAATTCGGTGACATGAAGGTTAAAGCTATTCAATTAGCCATTGATGAAGTGAATAAACAAGGCGGTATTGATGGTAAACAAGTAGAGTTAATAGTTGGAGATGATACAGGTAATCCAAAAGAAGCTCCAAACGTAGCACAGAAATTTGCAGCAGATAATAGAATACTTGCAGTAATAGGTCACTGGAATAGTTCATGTACACTAGCTGCAAGGGGAATATACGAATCAGTACAAATGCCAGTTATTACAGACTCAGTTAATAAAGCTATAACAGATGGAACTACTCCTCATTTATTCCGTATTTCCTTAACAGACACTACTCAAGCTAACAATCTTGCACAATATGCATATGACAAACTAGGTAAGAGAAAAGCAGCTATATTATTTACAGCTAATGACTTTGGTACAGGTCTTAAAAATGACTTTACAGAAGAATTTACAAGATTAGGAGGACAAGTAGTTGCTTCAGAAACATATTTTGAAGGACAATCTAAAGACTTTAGTCCACAGCTTACAAAGATAAAAGGACAAAAACCAGATTTGTTATTTGTACCAGGATATTATGTTGAAACAGCCTTAATTGCACAACAAGCCAAATCGCTTGGACTAGATGTGCCAATGATAGGAACAGAAGGAATAAGCTCTGAAGAACTTGTTAAATTAGGCGGAAGCGCAGTTGAAGGAATTAAATTTGCAGCATTCTTCCATCCAGATGTAGAATTTCCTGGAACAAAAGAGTTCGTAGAAGCATTCAGAGCTAAATATAACAAAGAACCTGATAACTATACTGCTTTAGCATATGACTCAGCAAAACTTATACTAGAAGGAATGAAGAAAAACGGTGCTACTAGAGAAGGAATAACTAAATATTTAAATGAAGTAAAAGATTTCCCAGGAGTAGCAGGTCCTATATCTTTTAAAAATAATGATGTAACTAGAGGAGTACTAATATTAACTGTCAAAGACGGTAAGATAGTGCCAGCAGATGTTCAATTAATGAATAAATAACACATAGGTGGGGTATTACCCCACCTACTAATATCAAAAAAGGAAGGTGATTAATATGTTTATGGAGCAGTTAAGCAATGGAATAGCCTTAGGAAGTATTTACGCTTTGACTGCAATAGGTTTTACGATGGTATATGGTATAATAAGGCTTATAAACTTTGCTCATGGCGATATATATATGGTAGGCGCTTTTTTAACATTAACATGCTTAACCCTTTTTAACATGCCACTTATACCTGCATTTTTACTTGGTATGATAGGAGCTTCTTTATTCGGTATTGTTATAGCTAAATTTGCTTATAGTCCAGTATTTAAGGCACCAAGAATTAATCTTTTCTTATCTGCCATAGGTATGGCAATATTTCTAGAGAACTTTGCAATGCTAGTATGGGGACCAGAGACACAATCATTTCCAGATGTAATAACTAACAAAGTGTACAATATTTTAGGCTTAAGAATAACTACTTTACAACTTATTATACTAGGGACTACAATAGTACTAGTTGCTATTTTAACATATGTCGTTCAATATACTAAAGTTGGTAGAGCTATGAGATGTACTTCACAGGACATGGACACTGCCAAGCTTATGGGAATAAACACAAATAAAGTAGTATATTTTACTTTTGCTCTAGGCTCATCTTTAGGTGCAGCAGCGGGAGCACTTGTAGGAATGTACTATAAAGCAGTTTTCCCGATGATGGGCTTTGTTCCAGGACTTAAAGCGTTCATAGCTGCCGTTATCGGAGGAATAGGAAGTATCCCAGGAGCTATGCTAGGCGGAGTAATAATGGGAATTTCAGAAAGCTTAGGTGCAGCATATATATCTTCCGGATATCGTGATGCAATAGCATTTATTATTCTAATAATAATTCTATTATTCAAGCCTGATGGATTGTTAGGCAAATCAATTAAAGAAAAGGTATAAGGAGGGGAAATGTAATGGGCAATTTAGGGCAGGTATTATTGAATTTAGTAATATACTCAACCATATTATTTATCGGTATCAAGCTTCTGTCAAAGGCTTTTGACTGGGGAACTACTAAATTTTTCTGTATAGATAAAAACAAGAAAAGAATATTAATTATTGCACTAGCAGTTGCTGTAATTGCATGGCCTCTTCTTATCTCTAGTCAACCTTATGTACTAAGAACAAGTATTTTAGTTTTACTCTATGTAGTATTAGCCTTAAGCTTAAATTTGGTACTTGGTTTTGCAGGACAATTGTCCATGGGGCATTCAGCTTTCTATGCAGTAGGTGCTTATACTACAGCTTTACTAACAGTAAACTTTGGAGTTCCATTTTGGTTGGCACTATTAGCCAGTGCTCTATTAGCAGGTATGTTTGGTTTGTTACTAGGCATACCTACACTTAGATTAAAGGGAGATTACCTAGCAATTACAACAATAGGTTTTGGTGAAATACTTCGTTTAGTTCTTATAAATTGGACATCTCTTACTAGAGGACCAGCGGGTATTCCTGGTATTCCTTCACCATCTATCTTCGGATTTGTTATTAGCAACAATATTGGATATTTCTATATTATATTAGCCTTGGCATTCTTAACTATATTCATATCCTTAAGACTTTTAAACTCCAGACTAGGAAGAGGACTTATAGCTGTTAGAGATGACGAAGTAGCAGCAGAGTCTATGGGAATCAATCCTACCTATTTAAAGATATTAGCATTTGTATTAGGAGCAGCTATAGCAGGATTGGCAGGAGGTTTCTTCGCTTCATTCATACACTATGTAAATCCTGATAACTTTAACTATATGGAATCAGTTGTTATACTAACTATGGTGGTACTAGGTGGAGTTGGAAGTGTACCTGGAGTTATAGTCGGAGCTACTGTGTTAGCAGTATTACCTGAAGCACTAAGAAATATTTCAACTTATCGTTACGCTATATATGGAATCTTGCTAGTTCTAATGATGATTATTAGGCCACAAGGTATGATTAGCATGGATAGCTTAAAAGGAGGTGCAGGTAAAAATGAGAATACTAGAAGCAAAAGGAATTACAAAGTCTTTTGGAGGGCTAACAGCAGTAAATAATGTAGATTTTCATATAGAAGAAGACGAAATAGTCAGCTTAATTGGTCCAAACGGTGCAGGTAAAACCACATTTTTTAATCTTATTACAGGAATATATGAACCAACATCAGGAGAAGTTAAATTTCTAGGAGAAAAGCTTAAAAAATCTAAACCATATGAAATTACTAAACTAGGAATAGGAAGGACATTTCAAAATATAAGGTTATTTAGCAGTATGACCGTATTAGAAAATGTTATGGTGGGACAATATTGTAGAACTGGGTCTAATTTATTTGGAGCAATTATAAAATCGCCAAAAGTAGCAAAAGAAGAAAAAATGGTGAAAGAAAGAGCCCTAGAAATATTAGAATTTCTTGAACTAAGTGATTTAAAGGATGAAATAGCAGTGAGCCTTCCTTATGGACACCAGAGAAGGGTAGAATTAGCTAGGGCTTTAGCAACTGGGCCAAGGCTTCTATTACTCGATGAGCCTGCAGCTGGTATGAACACAGGTGAAAAAGTTGAGATGACCGAGCTTATTAAGAAAATCCGAAATAAGGGATATACAATATTAGTTATAGAGCATGACATGAAGCTAGTTATGGGAATTTCTGATAGAATAGTGGTATTAGACTATGGAAATAAAATAGCAGAAGGACTTCCTCAAGAAATACAGAAAAACGAAAGAGTAATCACTGCATATTTAGGTAAAGGAGGTGCAAGCTAATTATGCTAACAGTAAAAGATTTAGAAGTTTATTATGGAGGTATTCATGCACTTAAAGGAATATCTTTTGAAGTTAAACAAGGACAAATAGTTACCCTTGTAGGGAGTAACGGTGCTGGTAAAACTACAACATTAAGGGCAATATCAAATTTAGTTAAGTCTAAAGGCAGTATTGAGTACAAAGGACAAGAGATAAGTAATATGCATTCTGAAAAAATAGTGGCACAAGGTTTAATCCACGTTCCAGAAGGAAGAAGAATATTTACAGCCTTATCAGTAGAAGAAAACCTAATGATGGGTGCATATTTAAGAAAAGATAAACAGAAAATAGAAGAGGATTTGCAATATGTATATGAGCTTTTCCCAAGACTTAAAGAAAGAACTAAACAATATGGGGGAACTTTAAGTGGTGGAGAACAACAAATGCTTGCCATTGGTAGAGCTATGATGTCTGATCCAAAGCTATTAATGCTAGACGAGCCTTCAATGGGATTAGCTCCTATAGTAGTTGAAGAAATATTCTCATCAATAAAAGAGCTAAATCAAAAGACAGGACTTACAGTACTTTTGGTAGAGCAAAATGCAAATATTGCTTTACAGGTAGCCGATATTGGTTATGTTATTGAAACAGGAAAGATTGCATTTTCAGGAAATGCAAATGATTTGTTACACGACGATAGAGTTCGTAAAGCTTATCTTGGTGAAGAGTAAAAATACCCCCTAAACTATATTTACAAACAGTAGGTGAAATTTGCTTACTGTTTGTTTTTTATTTATCATATTGTAAAAATCACATATTAATAATACAATTATAATTAGTAGTATCTATATGTGAGAGGATGAGAAAACGTTTTATAATAAACAAATAAGGGGTGGAGTTATGGAATATAGGCCAAAGATTAAGGACGAGCAAATTGATGGGTTATTTGAAGCAATACTAAAACTTGAAACTATTGAGGAATGTTACAGATTTTTTGAAGACATATGTACTATAAATGAGCTTAAATCCATTAGTCAGCGGCTAGAGGTAGCAAAGCTATTAAGACAAGAGAAGACATATAATGAAATTGAAGAGAAAACAGGAGCCAGTACTGCAACCATAAGCAGGATAAACAGAGCTTTAAATTATGGTGCAGAAGGATATAATTTGATACTAGATAAATTAGGATATATTAAAGGACAAGGAGATAAAAGATGAAAGCTAAAGATATGGACGCTTTAAATGCAAAGATTAAAAGGATGAAAACCATAAAAATAATTGAACTATGTATTACATTACTTGTCATTCCTCTAGCTATATTTATTTATATAAAAGGCTAT
>CAZUFW010000047.1:6929-24580 GCA_964619895.1 uncultured Clostridia bacterium
GCTATGACCCAACAGTAATATTAATTTATCTTGCAGGAAAAAACCTATATTCAATTAATAAAAAGAAAAGCACTGCAAAAAATTACAAATTTATGCTTATACTTAATGTAGCTGGTTTGTTTTTAGGGCTTTTAGGTGGGTATAATTTAATACAACAGCTAATAAAATAAATGGGGTTGGGTATATGAGATATCTGATAAAATCAGGGAAGATACTTTTAGAAGATAGAATTTTAAAAAATGGCGTTGTTTTAGTGAATAATGGCATCATAGAAGAAGTAAAAACTGAAAACACATATGAAGAAATAGAAATAATTGATTTAAGTAACTATAAAATATTGCCAGGACTAATAGATACTCATATTCATGGTGCAAATGGCTATGATACCATGGATGGAAACTATGCTTCATTAAATGAAATATCAAAGTATCTAGGAACAATTGGAATAACAGGCTTTTTAGCTACTACAGTGACTGCACCCTGGGATAAAATAACTAATGCTGTAAAAAATGTTCATGAGACTATGAAAGCAGGAGTAGGAGGGGCAGAGTTACTAGGGACCTATATAGAAGGTCCTTTTATTACAGAGAAATTTAAAGGGGCACACCCCTCTGAATATATTAGAAGAATAGATATTGAAGACATTAGGAATCTAATAGGCACATTTCCTTCCTGTATTAAGACTGTTACTGTTGCACCAGATAAGGAAGGAGCTATAGAGCTGATTAAATACTTAAAATCTCAAAACATAAATTCATCTATAGGCCATACCAATGCAACATATGAAGAAACTATTGCCGCTATTGAAGCTGGTGCTCATATTGCAGTACATGTATTTAATGGAATGAGAGGACTTCATCATAGAGAACCTGGTACAGTAGGAGCAGTGTTATCTGATGACAGAGTATGCTGCGAATTAATAGCAGACATGATACATGTTCACCCTAGTGTTATGAAAATAATAGTAAAGGCTAAGGGGGCTGACAATATAAGCCTGATTACTGATTGTATGATGGCAGGTGGACTTGAAGATGGTGAATACATGCTAGGGGAGTTGAAGGTTTCTGTAAAGGATGGAATAGCTAGAATATCTAATGGCTCTCTTGCAGGAAGTACATTGAAGTTAATAAACGCCATAAAGAATATGACAGAACATGTGGGAGCTAGCTTGTTAGAAGCGGTAAATATGGCATCCCTAGTCCCCGCAAAAATAGCTGGAGTAGACCATAAACAAGGAAGTATAGAGCCAGGCAAGAAAGCTAATTTCACTGTCATAGATGATGACTTTAATGTAGTGATGACAATAGTAAATGGCAAAGTTATATATTCAAATATAATAGCTTAGGCTTAATGAGTTAGGAGAAAAGAATCTTCTAGCTCTTTTTTTTTATTAATAAGTTTTGGCAGTCATTATAATATTAACAATTGTATTACAAAATGTCCTTCAATCTTATTTTTATGTCGGAACATGATATAATTAATAGTATATAGTCGTAAAAATAGACAAATTGAAAGGACTAGTGACATGGGTAGGAATTCTAAACAAAAAAGGAAAAAGCACAAAAAAATTTTTTGTGGAATTATTATATTATTCATTTCTGTAGTGGTAATTACACAGATTGAGGACAGGCTATTTCCCTTGATAAAAAGTGTGATTTTCAATGATTTATCGTTTACTCATATTCATCATGCTTTGGCAGATGAGGATATTGTAGATAAGGAAGAAAAATCCAAAGCCGAAGAAAACACTGAAAAACCAGACAATGTTTATGCTGACAAAGATATCAATGTAGAAGTGAAAGAAAATGCAGAAAAAGGAAGTACAGAAATAAGAAATGCAGAGAAAAAAAGTTCTAATAATAAAGGCAAGAATATCATCAAAAATCCAGACGATATTTTAGCTTTAGTCAATAAGCAAAGAGATTTAGCTCCTAATTACCAACCAAAGGATTTAGTTATTCCTAATGTTAAATTTTCATTTGAAGGTAAAGATCAAAAAAAATATTTAAGGAAAGATGCAGCTAAAGCTCTTGAAGAACTTTTTAAAGCGGGGGAAGAAGAAAACATAGATTTATGTGCAGTTTCAGGGTACAGAACCTATGCTAGGCAAGAATTGTTATTTAACAATAAAGTAAAAAAGGCTGGTGTTAAAGCTGCAAACAAGCTAGTTGCCAGACCAGGACAAAGTGAACATCAAACAGGATTGGCAATGGATGTGTCTAGTAAAAATGCAAATTATTCATTAGAAGAAGATTTTGGGCAAACTGCTGAAGGAAAATGGTTAAATGAAAATGCTCATAAATATGGATTTATAATAAGATATCCCAAAAAAAAGGTGGATATTACTGGATATAGCTATGAACCGTGGCATATAAGATATGTAGGCAAAGAAGTAGCAGCTGAAATCTTTAATAACAATCTTACACTTGAAGAACATCTTGGATTTGAAAATATAACTAAGTAATTCCTAATAATTTAGAAATAAAGGTGCCAAACTTGAAATATCTCAAGCTTGACACCTTTTTATTATCTTTTTTTAATCCTAAATGTTTTTTCTTACATTTTAAATTTATTACTCGTATCATTTAGCTGTGAAGCAAGTTCTAACAATGTATTAACATAATCAGAAAGACTTTCTACCAAGCTAGCCTCTTGTTGGGCTGAAGCAGCAGTTTCCTCTATGCCTGCAGAGTTTTCTTCTGCAATAGCGGCAATCTGTTCAATTCCTGTAGTAATTTTGTTACTGTTTTCTGTTATTTCTTTTAAATGACTTGACATATTGCTTATTTTATCAATCATATCTAATATTTCTTCATTAATTTCATTGAATATTCCTGCTGATACTTTAATTTGATTAGCTCCTTGCTCTACTTCCTTATATGCCTTGTTTAATGAATCAGTTACAACTTTAGATTCACTTTGAGTTGCACTAATAATATCATCTATTTCTACTGATGATACATTAACTTGTTCTGCCAACTTTCTGATTTCTTCGGCTACTACAGCAAAACCTCTTCCAGCCTCTCCAGCCCTAGCTGCTTCAATAGCAGCATTTAATGCTAATAGGTTAGTTTGATCTGCGATACCATTAATTACTTCAATTAGTATAGATATTTTTTTCGTATTCTCGTTTAAGTTTTCTAACTTACTAACAGAATCCTTAACCATATTATTGATAATTTCCATCTGGCTAATGGATTCATTCATTTCTTTATTTCCTTGACTTGATGAAGATAATACTATATTTGAAGAATTATGAAGAGCTATGCCCTCTTCATTTGCTTGTCCAATTAGAAGATTAAGATTATCAACAGAGCCTGCAATACTACTAGAAGAACTTGCTTGCTCTTCAGCACCAGCAGCCATTTCCTGCATTGTTGTAGCAACCTGTTCGCTTCCTTGCTTTATCTCAGCACTAATTTTATTTAACTCATTACTTTGAAAATTAATTTTATTTGACACTAGATTAGTTTCACTTATAATATTTTTAAGATTACTCACCATTGTATTTATTGAGTTAGATAATATGGCAATTTCATCTTCACCTTTTACAGTTATATTTTCAACATTTAAATCATAAGCAGAAATTTTTTCTGAAACTGCTGCCATATTTTTTAAAGGCCTAGAAATATTATTAGAAATAATTAATCCAAATATAAAGATTACTACAGCAAATATTGAAAATGTTACAATACTAGTAGTCTTAAATTTCTTTAGCTCGTAAAAAACATCTTCTACATCATAATCAACTCCCAATATTCCCACGACTTTTCCAGTATTATCTTTTAGCGGATAATAAGAATCTATAAGGATTCCCCATTCACCATAGTCACTAATTTTATTACCAATAAAAGGTTCACCATTCCATGCCTTTTCATATTGAAAACTAGACTCTTCAGTGTCTCCAATATGTGATACTTCTCCAGATGATTGACCATCAACAACATACATAAATCTTCCATCGCTCATCTTTCTCATAGTATATATGTACTTAGCTCCATTTATCTTGCCGATATATTCAAGCTTACTTCGCATTTTAATATAGGAGTCTTTTTTTTCGTCATCTATAGTTTGTAGCTTCACAAATTCATCAATATCTATTTCCTTACTAGCTTCCTTTGCTATTTTATATGCTATATTACCTACATATTTTGTTATCATTTTATAACTCTGTTTATATTGTATAATAGACAACAAGCTAGTTGCTGATAATACAGTAATTAGAAACAAAACAGTAATTCTTAACCCTATACTTTTTTTCATAAACATCCTTCTCCCTGTCAAATATTCTGTCAATACAAGCTGCTTTTTATATCTAATTTGTGACTAATGTCCTATATAGACTTATATTATATTACAAAAATCAACTCGTCAACTACATTTATGACAATAAATAAGTAAAGATTAATTGGATTATTTTTATCATATTTAAAGAAAAATTCTAAGACATTTATCAAATTAAGTTTTAGTTTATATTTTTAAAAAGTAAAATTCATCCATTTTCTATGATATAATATAATGGTACAAAAAAACGTTAATAAAAATATAAAGGGGGAAAAGGCTTGAAAAAGGGGGATATTTTATGGACTATAGCACTAATATTATTCATTTTTATTATGTTATCACCTCTAACAGGAGATGCATTTATAAAGTTTACTGCTAATCATGCTTATATTGGCGGATTTGTAAAGTTTTTTGTATTAGCAACAATGGGAGAATTACTAGCTATAAGAATAACTACAAGTGATTGGAAGATTCCTAGTGGAATAGCATATAGAGCAGTCATATGGGGGTTATTAGGTATGGCAATCACTTTATTTTTCGCTATATTTCAGAATGGTGTACAAGGAACCATGTCCATTGGACTTTTGCCAGGAAAAGGTTCTAAGCTAGTATCTGCGTTTTTTGCTAGTGCAGCAACTAATATGACCTTCGGTCCAGTCATGATGGCTTTTCATAGAGTGACAGATACATATATAGATATGAAATATGAGAAGCGAGACAGCAAAATTACTTTAAGGAAAATAATTGAAAGAGTGGATTGGGACGGGTTTATCTCATTTGTCGTTCTAAAGACAATACCTATCTTTTGGATACCAGCACATACAATAACTTTTTTACTTCCATCAGAATACAGAATATTAGCAGCTGCATTACTTTCTATAGCACTAGGAGCAATACTTGCCTTTGCAAAGAAAAGTAAACAAACTGCATAACAAATGCCCCTTTCTTAGCATAGAATGAATGAAAAGCAATGAAAGGGGCTTTACTATGTGGAGTAAATTTACATTGTTTGGGACAAAAAAAGAATCACATTTAAAAAATGGAGAGATTATAAATATAAATGAAATTGAAGGCTATAGAAATATGGTAAATCAAGAAGAGTACATTTGTAGGCTTATTACTAAAACATGTGGTAAAACAACATCTATTTCAAATTGGAAAATGAATCTACATTTATTAAAAGGAAATTACTCGAAAATAATTAAGGATAGAAATGTTGATATAAACTTAGTAAATTCATATATAGAAGGTTATTCTTTCATAGATAATATTAAAAATTCTTCTAAGACAAAAAGAAGAAAAGAGGTTAAGACAATATCCACTTATTCTCCAGAAAAAGCTGTAGAATATGCAATAACTTATGCCTTTAACTACAATACGGATAGATATCCAAGTTATGCGGGAAAAGGAGGAGATTGTGCAAATTTTATATCACAAGCATTAAATGCTGGTGGGAAACCTATGATAGGTGCCAATGCTACAAATTTTAATAACTGGTTTTGTAGATCAAATCAATTGTGGGATGTAGACAAAATATCATCTACTTGGAGAGGAGCTGATGCATTCGGTTATTATTGGGTGACAAAGACAGTTTCTTATAAGGATTTTGATAAATCATATTTTAATGATGATTCAAAATTTAAAAAAGTTTTATCCTATGGTCATAGAGGAGATGCCGTATCATTGCTCAATAGCAATGGGAGACCTTTTCATACATTGATAATAATTGATTATGAAAAAAATGACTTAATATGTGCAGCACATTCTAACGATACAATAACAGCCTCCTTAAGACTTTATGCATCTTTTGATGGTGCGAGAATATATAAAATGAGTGGTTGAAAACCAAAAGATATTTATGAAATTATCTTTGGAACATTTTATTTAAAAATATAGTCTATATATTAATGTAGGGAAACAAGAATAAGTTTTGCTTTTATACTGTTCCTCTATTAATAAAATTTATTTTTAGGAGGCAATGGAATGGCAAGGAAAAAAGTACTAATTGTAATTATAGCATTATCACTATCTGTGCAAACAGGCTGTTCAAATATTGTTAAGCAAAACGAAGGAAATAATTCAGATAATGTAAGTAAAGTAGAGCAAGGACAAAAAGAAGATGGTAAAGCAGATGAAAAAGTATTAATTGACGAACTAAATGAAATAGCAAAGAATAATGACAAGCTATTAGATGCTATTGAATTTGTAGATACTAATATTTCAAAGGTTTCAAAGGAAACTGCTTCTCAGATTGTAGATATACTTGAAAACGCACAGAAAGCCTACTTAACTACAATAGAAGATAAGTACTACAAAGAAGGAATATCAGAAAAGTTTTATAAGCTAAACAAATCAGTAGAAGAACTAAATGAAATAAAAGATGTTGATGATGAAACAATAAAGGAGCTAATAACAGAAACAAAGAGTATTGGCTATAAAGTAGAGGCTGCTGAGGGAATGTATTTTCCTATTGTTGATTATAGTTTCTTAAAGAAATATAGTTCCTTTGTAACAGCTGATATGAAAGAATATATTGATATAATGTCTGTAGAATCCGATAAAGTGCCTGCAAAGGATGCAGGATTAATGATTAGTTGGGATGACATACTAAACAGAGCATTAGCACAAGAAAAGTTTATTAATGAATATAAGGACTCTATGAAGCATAATGAAGTTAAAGAATTATATAAAAAGTATGTATACCTCATATTCAACGGGTTGGACAATACTCCTCTTTTTGAATATGGCACAAAGACAATGGTATCCGAAGCAAAAACCACTTATCTAGCTGCCATAGAGAACAAAGACAATAGCAAGTTGTTAGAGGAATTAAGTGGATACATGGAAGTTCTTAAAGAGACTAATTATAAATTAACAGATGATGTTCAGAAACATAGAGAAGAGGTTGTTAAAAGACTTACAGATGGTGAATAAAAAGCAGTGACAAAAGATGAGTTAGGATTTATTTTCTAGCTCATTTTTGCTTTGAGTAATTAAACAAAATTTTCTTTTTTTCTTAGAATCATAATCGATGATTTGACAAAATGTGATAAAATAGAATAAAGGGGGATATATATATGAAAAGGAAAGTTTTAGTGCTATCTATACTAATTTTATTAGTGATAATATCACTATCTGGATGCATACCTGGTGATGGAAGCTACACTAGTGGTAAACCAGCGAGTTTTCTATCTGGAATATGGCATGGATGGATTGCTCCAATTTCACTAATAATAAGTATATTCAAATCAAACATCAGAGTCTATGAAACAGTAAATAGTGGCTGGTGGTATGACTTTGGTTTTTACATAGCAATAATAAGTGGCTTTGGTGGATTTTCACTTAGTAGGAAAAAGAAAAAAGACAAATAGCCAATTGACCTTCCAAAAAATCAAATTTAATTTTAGGAAGGTTTTCTTTTGTTGTAAAAGTTTTTCTCATATTTCTCCTTCAATAATTTTACACTTTCCTATATAATAGTGAGAAGAGAGGAAAATGAAAGGAGCAACCTATCGATGAATTTTCTTAATGGACTTAATGATAAGCAAAGAGAAGCGGTGTTAGCTACGGAGGGGCCTCTATTAGTTCTTGCTGGAGCAGGTTCTGGTAAGACTAGAGTTTTGACTCATAGAATAGCATATATAATACAAGAAAAAGGAGTAAGACCATATAATATACTTGCTCTTACTTTCACTAACAAAGCAGCAAATGAAATGAAAGAAAGAATTGCGAGACTAATCGGAGACGAAGCAGAAAACATATGGGCAGGGACATTTCACTCAATATGTGTAAGGATACTTAGAAGAGATATTGAGAAGCTCGGATATGGAAAAAACTTTGTCATATTTGATACAACAGATCAGAAGACTTTAGTTAAAGACTGTATAAAGGAATTAAATTTAAGCGAAAAGCAGTATGAGCCAGCAGCAATGATAGGTTTTATAGGATCACAAAAGGACAATTTAGTAGAGCCAGATACCTACATAAATCAGAATTATGGGGATTTTAGAGAAAGGCAGAAAGGTGAGATATACAGTCTTTACCAGAAAAAGCTTAAAGAAAATAATGCATTAGACTTTGATGACTTAATTAATAAAACTATAGAACTATTTAAAAGATTCCCAGATATACTTGGATTTTATCAAGACAAGTTTAAATACATTTTAGTAGACGAATATCAGGATACAAACAGAGCTCAATATATACTTATAAATTTATTATCAAAGAAGTATAAGAATATTTGTGTTGTTGGCGATGATGATCAAAGCATTTACGGGTGGAGAGGCGCTGACATCAGGAATATACTAGATTTTGAAAAAGATTATGCAAATGCAACGGTAATTAAATTAGAGCAAAACTATCGTTCTACGAAGACAATCTTAAATGCTGCCAATCAAGTAATAGAAAATAACGAAGGCAGAAAGAGTAAAAGATTATGGACTGCAAATGATGAAGGTTGTCCTATAAAGATTTATAATGGCGCAAATGAACATGATGAGGCAAATTTTATAGTAGATAAAATAAAAGAAATATCTGAGAAAGAGGACAAGAAACTATCAGATTTTGCTATTTTATATAGAACCAATGCTCAGTCGCGTGTAATAGAAGAAGCATTTTTAAAAGCAAATATACCCTATAAAATTGTAGGTGGACATAAATTCTATGATAGAAAAGAAATAAAGGATATTATAGCTTATTTAAGATTAATTCAAAACCCTGTAGATAATTATGCCTTTAAAAGAATAATAAATGTGCCTAAAAGAGGAATAGGAAAGACTACATTAGATAAACTAGAGCAGTACAGCATAGAAAAAGAAGATAGCATATTTGGAGCAATGCTAGAGTGTGATGAGATACCAGGACTAACACAAAGAGCAAAGGACAGCTTAAATACATTCTCTTCATTAATAAGAAAGTTCATGGCTATGAAGGAGTTATTTACTGTAACTGAGCTAATTGAAAATGTTATTGATTCCATTGGATATATTGAGGAGATAAGACAAGAGGACACTGTACAAGCAGAGTCAAGAATAGAGAATATTAAAGAGTTTTTATCAGTAGCTGTGAATTTTGAAGAAACCAGTGAAGACAAGACTCTTGAAGGATTTCTTGCAAACATCTCTCTTCTTTCTGATATAGACAAAATAGATGAAGCAAATACTGAAACAGTTACTATGATGACTTTCCACAGTGCAAAGGGTCTAGAGTTTCCAATAGTATTCATGACTGGAATGGAAGAAAGCTTATTTCCAACTTCAAGAGCATATTTTAGTGAAGACGATATGGAAGAGGAAAGAAGACTATGCTATGTAGGTATTACAAGAGCAGAAGAAATATTATTTATGACTCGTGCTTTTAGCCGTATGATCTATGGAAAAACTGGAGTAAATTCTATGTCTAGATTTTTAAGAGAAATACCAGAAGAGCTTATTGAGGATTTAAACGAAAATAAAATTAATTCTACATCTGTGGTATCTAATAAGATCGAGACTAATATGTCTCCAAAATACTTTGCTGGGTATACTATAGAGAATACTAGAAAAGCTCCTGTCAATTCAAATCTTGACATTAGACCTGGGGCTAAGGTTAATCATAAGGCGTGGGGTATAGGTACAGTAGTGCAGGTTAAGGAATTAGAGAATGATAAGGAAATTACAATTGCTTTTAATAGTCAAGGCATAAAAAAACTAATACTTTCATTTGCACCTATAGAAGTAATTGGTTAAAGAAGGAAGGTGGTTTTGTTGGATAAAAGAGATAGAATAAAGGAGTTAGTTGATACACTAAATCAGCTTAGCTACTATTACTATACATTAGACAATCCTAAGGTCAGCGATAAAGAATACGATGCATTATACGATGAGTTACTGAGACTTGAAAGTGAAACTGGCTTTATATTACCAGACTCACCTACTCAAAGAGTAGGTGGAGCACCCTTAGAAAAATTTGAAAAACACAGACATCTGGGAAGTCTATGGAGCTTAGATAAGGGACAAAGCTTTGAAGAACTTCGAAATTGGAATCAAAGAGCGAAAAGACTTATCGAACAGTATAATTTAGAACATGCTGAAAAGTTGCCACAGCCAACCTATGTTATGGAGTTAAAATTTGATGGCTTAACTATTAATTTAACTTATGAAGATGGGAATTTAGTACAGGGTGCTACAAGAGGCAATGGGACTGTAGGCGAGGCAATATTACCACAGCTTAAGACAATAAAATCCATACCTTTAAGTATAAAATACAAAGGCATTATGGAAGTACAGGGCGAAGGCTTAATGCCATTATCTGCACTTGAAAAATACAATGAGACAGCTATAGAGCCTCTTAAAAATGCAAGAAATGCTGCAGCAGGAGCCTTAAGAAATCTTGACCCAAAGGTCACTGCCGAAAGAAACTTAATTGCATATTTTTATAATGTAGGTTACTCAGAAGGACTTAGTTTTGATACACATGTAGAGATGATAGATTTTCTCAAAGAAAATAGATTTCCTGTAAATGACTATTCAAGATTATTTAATAGCATAGAGGAAGTAATAGAAGAAATTGAAAGAGTAAAAGAAGATAGAAAAGGATTAAATGTACTTACAGATGGATTGGTTATAAAAATCAATGACATGAAAACTAGAGAAGCACTAGGATATACACAGAAATTTCCTAGATGGGCTATTGCATATAAATTCGAAGCAGAAGAAGTGACTACAAAGCTTTTGAGGATAGAATGGAATGTTGGAAGAACTGGAAAGGTTACTCCTACTGCACTTTTAGAGCCTATTGATATAGGAGGAGTTACAGTAAAGAGAGCTACTCTCAATAATTGGGACGATATACAAAGAAAAAAAGTTGCACTAGGATGTAGAGTATGGATAAGGAGATCAAATGATGTAATACCAGAGATAATGGGAACTGTGGATGATAGTTGCGAAGATATAGAAGAGATAATAAAGCCTGAAAAATGTCCTGCATGTGACAGTGACCTTGTTCAGGATGGAGTACATATATTTTGCCCTAATTCTCTTTCATGCAAGCCTCAGCTTGTATCAAGATTAGTTCATTATGCTAGTAGAGATGCTATGAATATAGAGGGTTTTAGCGAAAAGACTGCGGCACAGCTTTTTGAAGAGATTCATTTGAAAGATATACCCCAGCTATACGAGCTTAAGCTTGATGACATAGTAAACTTAGAAAGATTTGGACCTAAAAAAGCCCAAAATCTGATAGATGCCATCGAGAAGAGCAAAAATTGTACCTTAGACTCATTTATTTATGCCCTTGGAATTCCTAATGTAGGCAAAAAGACTGCTACAGACCTTGCTGATGAATTCAAATCCTTAGAAAAGTTAATGGAAGCAGAGCATGAACAGCTTATAAAAATACCTGACATTGGAGATATAGTGGCTAATAGTATCATTGAATTCTTTCATGATGAAAAAATAGTTAATAGTATCAAAAAATTATTATCAGAGGGAATTAATATTAAGTACGAGAATGAAGAAATAGAAGAAGAAACTATGTTTACTGGAAAAACAGTGGTCATAACCGGTACCATTGAAGGATATAGTAGAAGCCAGGCTGAAGCCATAATCAAAAAAATGGGTGGAAAGACTTCTGGAAGTGTAAGTAAAAAAACAGACTATGTCATTGTAGGAGAAGAGGCAGGCTCTAAAGCAGATAAAGCAAAAGAGCTAGGGATAAATATAATTACTGGAGAAGAATTCTTAAAGATAATAGAATAGTTTGAGAAGTATAGCAAAAAAATGCAGGATGTGAAAATGGTTCCTGCATTTTTTAATTTGTTTTCTTAGAATATTGTTGCATTATTTTTCATTAGCTAGTATAATACTCTCTTATAAGCAAGGCTTTCAAATGTTATATTAAGCCAATATGACGTGTATGGACTTAAAAAATATAAAATATTCAATAATTTTATCCTAAAACTTAGTATATAAACTTTTTACCTTTTGATAAACTTATTAAGTTATCTTAATAAATAAGTCTTCTTATGCAGGTTGAAATAACTTACATATAAAAATAGTCCAATTTGCTCCTGCAATTGTTATATAGTGAAATAGCCATATTTTATGAGATTGAGCCCTAGGAAACTGGATAAAACCTAGGTTGTTACATTTTGTTAACAATTTATTTAATTTTATTTAATTGAAAAATAGGTGAATATGATGTATTATAGTAAAAAGTTTTAAAATTTCTGACAATTGGTAAATACATTTCATTTTTTACTTATCTTGATTTTAATGTAGCCTTTTCCTAATATCTATCTTAAATTTCAAGGCTGTAAAATTTTAATCTAGTTTTGTTTTTCTAATAGATCTATTAGGGGGGAAGAGTTATTATTGTATTTTTTTGTCTTATAAAATAATAATGGAGGTGTATTCATGTTAAGGTATACTTTAAAAAGGGGTGCTATAGCCTTAATTACAATCTGGGTAATCATAACTGTTACTTTTTTCTTAATGCGTGCAATACCGGGCGACCCATTTACCAATGAGAAAAAAATTCAACCACAAATAATGGAAAACTTAAAGAAAAAGTATGGCTTAGATCAGCCTTTAGTAGTTCAGTATGGAAAATATATTCAAAATCTACTTAAAGGTGATTTGGGAGACTCAATGAAGTACAAGACAAGAACTGTTAATGAAATGCTAAAAACATCATTCCCTGTTTCTGCTAAGCTTGGATTAATGGCAGTAGCTTTGGGGGCAGGATTAGGAATTACTTTTGGTATTATTGCAGCTTTATACAGGGGAAAAGCATTTGACTATTTTGTTATTTTCCTTGCAGTTATCGGGGTTTCTGTACCAGGATTCGTATTTGCAGCTTTATTCCAATATTGGTTTGGAGCTAAGCTACAGTGGTTCCCTGTAGCTAGATGGGGTACATGGAAACACTATGTGTTACCTGTTGCTGCGTTAGGTTTTACTATGATTGCATACATTGCTAGAATGATGAGAACTAGTATGCTTGACGTTTTAAGTCAAGATTATATTAGAACAGCAAAAGCAAAGGGCCTTTCAAGAGGTGCTGTGACATGGAAGCATACAATTAGAAATGCTATACTTCCAGTTGTTACAATAATCGGTGTAAGCATCGCCGGTGTTGTAGTAGGCTCCTTCGTTGTTGAATCTATATTCGCTGTTCCTGGTATGGGAAAATATTATGTTCAAAGTATTCAGCAAAATGACTATACATTGATTATGGGAACAACAATATTTTATGCTATTATCCTTGTAATTATGATGTACATTATAGATATTGTTTATGGACTTGTTGACCCAAGAATAAGATTAGATTAAAAGGGGGGAATGAAATGGCACAAGTTGGAATAGAAAAAGATATGTTTGAAATAGTAGGTAAGGATTTAGAAAGTGCAGATGCAATAATTAGACCTAGTTTAACATATTGGGCAGATGCTTGGAGAAGACTTAAGGAAAATAAGCTTGCTATAATTGCATTAATAGTTCTTACTTTAGTAGTTATCATGGCTTTTGTAGGTCCAATGATAAGTCCTTACACTTATGATAAGCAGGACTTTACTTCTATAAACAAAGAACCAAGCTCTGTACACTGGTTCGGAACTGATGCTTTAGGGAGAGATATATTTGTTAGATGCTGGGAAGGTGCAAAAATTTCACTCTTTATAGGCCTAGTATCAGCAATTATTAATGTTACAATAGGTATTATCTATGGTGGAATATCTGGTTATTTAGGTGGATTCGTTGATATTATTATGATGCGTTTTGTTGAAATTATATATTCTATCCCAGAGCTATTATGGGTAATTCTTTTAATGGTAGTAATGGGTTCAGGATTAACTACTATAATTGTTGCCATATCTATATCTGGTTGGGGAGGAATGGCCAGACTAGTTAGAGGGCAGGTACTCCAACTAAAACAAATGGAGTTTGTATTAGCTGCTAAGACATTAGGGGCTGATACTTCTAGAATTATTACTCAACACTTGATTCCAAATGCGATGGGACCAATTATTATCAATCTTACATTCCAAGTTCCTGGTGCTATATTTACTGAGGCTTTCTTGAGTTATATCGGACTTGGTATCAGACCACCTCTTGCAAGCTGGGGTAGTTTAGCTAATGAAGGAACGCTAATGCTATTAATAAAACCATATCAAATGTTTTTCCCAGCACTTCTTATATGTGTAACAATGCTTGCATTTAATATTTTAGGTGATGGTCTAAGAGATTCATTAGACCCAAGACTAAGAAAGTAAGGGGGGAGAAAAATTGGAAAATAAGGATAATATTTTACTAGATGTGAGGGATTTAACTGTATCCTTTGACACTTATGCTGGAGAAGTACAAGCAGTTAGAGGGACAACATTCCACGTGAAAAAAGGCGAAACTTTAGCAATAGTAGGAGAATCAGGCTGTGGTAAATCAGTTACTGCACAAACAGTAATGCAGCTTATTCCAATGCCTCCTGGAAGGATAAAAAAAGGAAATGTATTCTTTGAGGGAAAAGATTTAGCAAAATATACAGATAAACAAATGGAAGCAGTTCGTGGTAAGGAAATAAGTATGATTTTCCAAGACCCTATGACTTCTTTAAATCCAACTATGAGAGTTGGCAAGCAGATCATGGAAGGTCTTATGAAACACCAAAAAATGAATAAATCAGAAGCAAAAGAAAGAGCTATAGAGATGTTAAGGCTAGTAGGTATGCCAACTCCTGAAAAACGTGTTGAGCAATACCCACATGAATTCAGCGGTGGTATGAGACAAAGAGCTATGATAGCAATTGCACTTGCATGTAATCCAAAACTATTAATTGCAGACGAACCTACAACAGCATTAGACGTAACTATTCAAGCTCAAATAATGGAGTTAATGCAAGACTTACAAAACAAGCTTAATACATCAATTATACTCATAACTCATGACTTGGGAGTTGTTGCTAAAGTTGCAGATAGAATAGCTGTTATGTATGCAGGTGTTATAGTTGAAAGTGGTACATCAGAAGAAATATTCCACAATCCTCAACATCCATATACATGGGGGCTTTTAAAATCAGTACCGAGATTGGATAAAGGAGAAAAAGAGAGACTTATACCAATAGACGGAACCCCTCCAGACTTATTTGCTCCACCTAAGGGTTGTCCATTTGCTGCAAGATGCGATTATGCTATGAAAGTATGCAAAGATCATCATCCAGAAAAGACCAACCTAAATGAAACTCATTATGTGCATTGCTGGATTCAGCATGAAAATGCTCCTAAGGTTCAAAATCCTATTACTGAGGGAGGGAGGTAGCTATTATGGATGAAAGAAAAACTTTAATAGAAGTTAGAAACCTAAAAAAACATTTTAACGTTGGAAGAGGACTAAATCTTAAAGCTGTAGATGGAATAAGCTTTAGTATAAAAGAAGGGGAAACTTTAGGTCTAGTTGGAGAATCTGGCTGTGGAAAATCTACAGCAGGAAGAACTATAGTCGGTTTATATGATATTACAGATGGCGAAATTATCTTTGATGGTATGGATGTAGGTAGACTTAGCAGATCGGAAAAGAAACAGTTTACTAGATCTGCACAGATGATATTCCAAGATCCATATGCTTCTCTTAATCCTAGAATGACAGTTACTGATATTATTGGGGAAGGAATAGATATCCATGGGCTTTACAAAGGACAAGAGAGACAAAAGAGAATATATAATTTGCTTGAACTAGTTGGTTTAAGAAGAGAGCATGCCAATAGATATCCACACGAATTCAGTGGCGGACAAAGACAACGTATAGGAATAGCTAGGGCCCTTGCTGTTGAACCTAAGTTTATTGTTTGTGATGAACCTATTTCTGCCCTTGATGTTTCTATTCAAGCTCAGGTAGTAAATTTACTTGAGGACTTGCAAAATGAATTTGGACTCACTTATTTGTTTATTGCTCATGACTTAAGTATGGTTAAGCATATTTCAGATAGAATAGCTGTTATGTATTTAGGGGCAATTGTAGAACTTGCAAGTAGTCACGAACTTTACGAGCATCCTCTTCACCCTTATACACAGGCATTATTATCAGCTGTACCAATACCTGATCCTGAAATTGAAAAGAATAGAAAGAGAATAATGCTTGAGGGAGATGTTCCAAGCCCTATAAATCCTGCTCCTGGATGCAAGTTCCAAGGCAGATGTAGATTAGTTCAGGATATATGTAGACAAAATGCTCCAGAATTAAAGGAAGTTTCACCTGGCCATTTTGTTGCATGTCATATGGTAAAGTAGTTATTAATCACAAAAGAATGAACATTGATTTCCTTCACATTCTTAAGGGGGAAATCTAGATAGTATACAATACTCCTTAGGATTTGAAGAAATCATTTTTCATATAATACACAAAACAATTTTCACTAAAAAAAGGGAGGAGAAAAAGATGAGAAAGAACAAATGGGTAGCATTAGTTTTAGTTCTTATGATGGTGCTAACTCTAGGATTAGCTGGCTGTGGAAAAACTAATACAGACAGTAATGGAACAGATGATAGCAATAATTCAGGGAATGCTTCTCAAGGAGAAGAAAAATTAGCAGCGGATCAAACACTAAGAGTAAACTGGGGTGCAGATCCACCAAATCTAGATCCACAAACAACAACAGACCAAGTTTCATTTTGGATTATCAACGCTGTATATGAGGGTCTAGTAAGAACTCAGCCAGATGGAACTATTCCAAAAGGTTCAGGATTAGCAGAAGATTGGACAATTAGCGACGATGGATTAGTTTATACATTTAAACTAAAAGATGCTAATTGGTCAGATGGTACACCTATAACTGCACAAGATTTTGAATACGCATGGTTTAGAGCAATAGATCCAAAGGTAGCTTCAGAATATGCTTATCAATTCTATCACATAAAAAACGCAGAAGCATTTAATAAAGGGGAAATAACAGATAAGAATGAAGTGGGTATTAAGGCATTAGATGAAAAGACATTAGAAGTTACACTAGAAAGACCAACTCCATTCTTCCTAAGCCTAACATCATTTATCACTTATATACCTGCACAAAAAGCAGCTGTTGAAAAATTTGGTGAAGAATTTGCTTCAGCTCCAGATAAAATGGTTTATTGTGGACCATTTATGATTGAAACATGGGATAGAGAACAAAAACTTAACCTAGTTAAGAACCCAAATTATTGGGATGCAGCTTCAGTTAAGCTTGAAAGAATCGAAGGAGATATGATTACTGACAACAACACTAGAATTAACCTTTATGAAACTGGGGAACTAGATACAACAGGAGTTCCATCAGAGTTCTTAAGTAAATACAAAGATACACCAGAATTTGGTTCATCAGCAGATGCAACAACTTGGTATTTACAATTTAATACACAAGATAAA
>CAZUFW010000048.1:0-24431 GCA_964619895.1 uncultured Clostridia bacterium
CGAATCCCGCCCTCTCCGCCATTGATAAACGAATCACTCACAAGAGTGATTTTTTTAGTATAAGAGAATGAGTAAGGGGGATTCGAACCCCTCTTCTTTTCTTTTTTGCGGTCGAAAATTTCTTGCAGAAGCATTATAATGGATAAAAAGGTGATCAATCCGGAAATGAATCATGGCATTAACACTATGGATTGATGAAGGGGGTGCCGTGTATCAAAAACTTAATCGAGAAGCATAAACTGCTGCCTGTTCTGCTGGCGGCACTTCTCACTGCGGCTGTGCTGGCAGCGCTGGTCAAGCTGACGGGCACGATCGGGCCCCGGTTAAATTGCGTCACCGTTGCTGAGCAAAAGGGTGTCTATGACCTGACCGGCATTGGAGACCTGGAGGGAACCATTGCACTTCTTACACCCGGCACGGCTTATTACCCCAATACATATCTGGAGCCGAAAAATGCGGATACCGCTGTCCCCGAAAGCATCCACCGATACAAGGAACTGCGGGCGGATTACCTGTCCCAAAAATTTATTCTCCGGCTCCCGGACAACAGTGATGTGTATATGCTGACCTTTTCCCTCTCCGGCCGTCACGCTATGCGTGTCTATGTAAACGGCAGACTTGCCGGGCAGGCCGGCAGGCCAGGCACCACTAAGGAGGAAACCGAGGTATGGGAAAACAACATTACCTGCTATGGGGCTGCTGTAAATGGAAAAATGGAGATCATCCTCAACAGTGCACAGTTCTACCATGCCAAAAGAGGCGCGTCCCTCGCACAGCTTAGCCTTAGCAAATCCGGAGCGGTGCCCGATATGTTTTTTTACGACAGAATGAAGGGTATACTGACAGTAGGTGTGTTTCTGAGTGCAGCGGCAATGCTGACGGCCTTATACCTGCTTCTTTCCCCCGTGAGAGCCAATTTGTATTTTGCCATGGCCTCCGTTATCATGGCGCTGAGGGAGCTGCTGCGAAGCAAGGCATGGATATATTTCCCCATACCCGGAAATCTTTCCTTTATGCTGGAATACATGAGCATGGTGCTGCTGACCATATTCCTTTCGCTGTACCTTGGCCAGTATGCAATCGGAAGGTTCTTGCAGGGCGTCCGGTATACGGCAATCATCGGCTCCTGTGTCTACGGCGTTTGCTTACTGTTTGGCGATTCTATTTTCTACACTTCAGTACTGAAATATTATCAGTTATTGCTGATGCTGTGCATCGTTCCGGGAATTATCCGGTTGTTTTGGAATATGCGGCGCCCGACAAAGGAACAATCTGTCGCCATATACGGCATCGGGGTCTTTTATATTGCCGCCGTATATGATATTTTGCTGTATAGCGGGTTTTTAGGTGACGGCTTGAAGCTGCCCATATCGGAAAACGCCATGGTTGTTTTTGCGCTGACACAGGCTTTTTCTTTGTTCCTAATGAACAGCCGGGTGCTGGGGGAAGCAAAAGAAACTGAGCGGAAGCTGGCGGCGGAGAAGGAGGCTTTGGAAGATCTGAACCGGATGAAAACCGAATTTTTAGGCAATATCTCCCATGAACTGAAAACTCCCCTGACGGTGATGAGCGGCTACGCCCAGACCATAAGACAGCTCGCACAGGGTCCGGGGAAGCTGGACAATGAGAAGGTCGCCCACAGGATGAAGCTTATTTCTTCCGAAGCGGAAAGGCTTTCCCTGATGGTAGGGCAAATCCTTGATGTGACCCGTATGGAGGAGGGGCGTATGTCTATGGAGCTGAAGCCCTGCTATGTGGATGAAATCATTCATGGAGCAGTCGAAACTCATTATCCCATGCTGAACAAGAATGCCAACAGGCTGGAAATCCAAATAGAAAGAGGACTCCCTGCTGTCAATGCCGATTCCGCAAGGATATCACAGGTTATCGTCAATTTGATTTCCAATGCGGTGCGTTTTACCGCAAATGGTCTGATCACCATATCTGCAAAGCGGGAGGATGCTCATATCCTGATCTGTGTCACCGACACCGGTTCCGGAATCAACCGAGAGCAGCTGCCGTATATTTTTGAAAGGTATTATCACAGGCAAAAATCCGGCGGCGGTCAGGATACCGGCACCGGACTCGGGCTTTATATCTGCAGGAATATAGTGGAGCAGCACGGGGGAAGTATATGGCTGGAGAGCGAGGAAGGCAGGGGAACCTCTGTTTTCTTTACCCTGCCTGTTTTATAGGAATCAATAGCGGACCTTGCTGAATATGTATTCTTACCTTCCGGAGTTTACCAGTTCAAACCATCCTCCGCCATCAAAAGCTTTGCTTTTTTCATTCCATCACCACCTTGAATTATAAGAGCAGTTTACCATATTTTGGGAGAAAATGAAATGCCTCAAAAAATCCACCCTATGCTGTTAAGAATTCTTAACAGTCCGCACAGGACGGATTTTTTTTGTTACCCTTGAAGCATACGGCAAGAAAGAGGTGAAAGCCTATGCTTCAAATCACCCGGGCGGATATCGTGGACGGCCAGACGCTGGATATTGAGCTGAGCAACGGGCACCTGATACTCTTCGACACGCGGCGCCTGATGGAAACAGATCCCTCCTATGAGGTCCTGCGGGATATGGAGGTGCTCCCCCGGCCGGAAACGGACGGCCGGAGCGTTTTCTGGCGCGACGGCCCCCGGCTTGAGCTGGAAGAAATCATGACCCTGCTGAACCGGCAGGGACCATTTGAAAAATGAGGAGGTAATAATTAAATGAAACTGAAATGCAAACGTATCGGCAGCCTGCTTCTGGCACTGTGCATGCTGATGACAATGCTGCCTGTGCAGGTCGCGGCGGCAGTGGACGGCACCTTTACCGACAACGGCCTTGAATATAAGGTACTGACGGAGGACGGCGACGCGAAAACGGGCACGGTGGCGCTGACCGGCTATGAAGGCAGTAAGCCCTCAGGCAGCTTCACCGTGACGGATGCGGTATATAATGGCGGCATAACATATACCGTAACGGAGATTGGCGACGGGGCCTTTGAGTATTGCGATTTTGTAAACCTTACCATACCTGACTCGGTGGAAGACATAGGCGATGAGGCGTTTGCGGACTGTGAAGAGCTTGCAAGCCTTTCCCTGGGCAGCTCGGTGAGGACCATCGGGGAGAGCGCCTTTGCATATTGTGGAAAGCTTGAAAGCGTCACTATCCCCGCTTCGGTGGAGGCTATAGGAAATGATGCCTTTAACCAGTGCGGCAGCCTGACGGCATTTACCGCGGCTTCGGACAACCCGAATTTCTCGGCTGAGGGCGGCGTTTTATATGACAAGAGCGGGGAGACACTGGTTATATATCCCCCGGGGAAAGCGGACACTTCCTTTTCGATCCCCGCTTTGGTGAAGACTATCGGCGCATATGCCTTTGCACGCTGTGACAACCTTGAAAGCATCACAATCGGCGGTTCCGTTGAAACCATCGGGGAGAGCTCCTTTGCATATTGTGAAAATCTTGAAAGCGTCACTATCGGCAGCTCGGTGAAGGTCATAGGGGAGAAGGCTTTCTCTAATTGTTATTCTCTTGAAAGCGTTATTTTTGAGGCTAACAGTTCCCTTGAGACAATCGGTGATGGAGCTTTTGGCTATTGCATAAGCCTTATAAGCCTGACCCTTCCCGATTCCCTGGAAAGCATAGGCGCAAGTGCATTTGGATACTGTGACTCTCTTGAAAGCATAAATATACCTGCCTCGGTAAATACCATCGGCGACCAGGCATTTTACGTCATTCCTAAACTAGCGACTATTACGGTGGCCCCGGACAACGGGTATTTCTCGGCGGAAGACAATGTCTTGTACGATAAAGCGAAAACCTTGCTTATAAGATATCTTCCCGGCAAAACGGACACTTCCTTTTCGGTACCGGCTTCGGTAGTAACCATAGGCGAGGGTGCATTTTATGCCTGCGGAGATATTGAGGCTGTGACCATCCCTGCCTCGGTAAATACAATAGGAGATGCAGCATTTTATTGGGCCAGCGGGCTTGAAGAAATAAGCTTTCTCGGCGTTGATCCGCCAAGCTCTATTTCAGATGACGACAGTACCTTTAGCAATACAGACTTGACTGCAATATATGTCCCGGCCGGCAGCGTGGATGCATATAAAGCGGCGCTTCCGGACTACGCGGATAAGGTGCAGGCAGCGCTTCTCTCCGCCACCGGCACCATGGACATCGGCGGCGAAACCGAGAAAAACCTTGCGTCCAATCAGTCCGGCACAGGCTGGACGTGGGATGCTGCGTCTGCCACCCTGACGCTGAACAGCAGCTATACCGGTGAACCCATAGCCATCGACTGCCAATACACAGATGCCATCAACCTTATATACACCGGGGATGTTTCCATTAGCAGCAGCGCCGCCAGCTCGATTTTTTGCCGCGGCAGCCTCAACATCACCGGTAGCGGCGGTACGCTGACGCTTAACTCCGCCGGCAGTGACAGCGCATATTGCGCCATAGATGTTTATTCTGGAGCGTTGACCATCGGCGGCAGCGCGGATGTGAACGCCACATGCGCGGGGTCGGGTACAAGTCCTGCGGCGGTGGTGATATACGGAATGAAGGGCGTAACCGTCAGCGGCAGCGCGGATGTGACGGCTGACGCAACAGGAGCCGACGCCAGCGGTATTTGGGTTGAGTGGGGAGATATCACTATTTCCACAACCGGTACGGTAACAGCCAACGGCAACGGCACAGGCGGCGCCCTCGCTATGTGGAACATCAGGAAGTTGAATATGAGCGGCGGAACCCTCACGCTGACCGGCAATCCGCTGGTCGGTCATCGTGCAGACCTTAACATCACCGGCGGCAGCATCACCATAGGCGGCACCCCCGTCTACCGCGCCCTGCTGACCCTTTCCGGTGTGAGTGAGCCTGCGCAGGTTACGTCAATCAGCTCTCCCGCATCCGGCTACGGTGTTTCCAGTGATTATACCAGTGATGACGGCAGTCTCTGCTTCCTGCTTCCGGCCGGAAGCAGGATCGTTACCCTGACGGCGGACGGCAAGACCTATACCGGCACGGTGAATGTCACCACAGACCATGCGGCCGCGGCTACGCTGACGTATGCGCCGGGAGTAACCGTTTATCCTATCACCGTAAACAGCGGTACGGCGGATCCGGCCGAAGCGGCGGCAGACACAACGGTCACCATCACGGCAAACGCTGCACCCAGCGGACAGCGGTTCAAGGAATGGACGGTTGTCAGCGGCGGCGTGACCCTTGCCAACGCAAACGCGGCCAGCACCACCTTTACCATGCCCGCAAACCCGGTGGAGGTAACGGCGACCTATGAGGACATTCCGGCAGGCGTTAGGCCCGTAACCGGAATTACGCTGAACCGAACAAGCGCATCCCTGTACCGCAACGCAACCCCGAATACCGTTACCCTTACGGCAACGGTTGCACCGGCCGACGCTACGGATAAAACCGTGACATGGCGGAGCAGCAACACAGCGGTTGCCGCCGTGGATGCAAGCGGCAAGGTGACGGCGGCCGGCAACGGCACGGCGGTCATTACGGCCACTACCACCGACGGCGGTTACACGGCTTCCTGCACCGTAACGGTAACGACCTACAGCAGCGGCGGAGACAAAGACGGCGGAAGTTCCGGCAATGACAGAAGCAGAGGAGGAAGCACTGCATCGGCTGCCGGAACCGCGGTAACGGACGGCGGCGGAACAGTCACAGCCACGGCTTCCGTTGACGGCAGCGGCAATGCATCGGCAGCGGTGACACAGGCACAAATAAGCAATGCAATAGCGAAGGCTTCGGAAGCGGCGGCCAAATCAGGCCGGCCTGCAATGGTGGAGATCAAGGTGAAAGCCCCTGCGGATGCAAAAACAGTGGAAACGACAATACCCCAGGCTTCAATCAGGGAACTGGCCCGGGGAAAGGTGGAAGCCCTGACAATAAATACACCGGCGGCAGAGATCACCTTTGACGCCGAAGCCCTTTCAGCCATATCGGAGCGGGCGGCGGGAGAAGTGAAGATAACGGTAGCAAGAGCGGACGCCTCATCACTTTCAGAGGCCGACAGGCAGAAGATAGGGGACCGCCCGGTATTAGACTTCAGCGTAAAGAGCGGAGACAAGGAGATCACACAGTTCAGGGGGACAGCCACCGTATCGGTGCCCTACACTCCAAAGCCGGGCGAGGATATAAACGCCATAGTCATATACTACATCGACGCAAAGGGAGAAGCGGAGGCGGTTGCCGGCTGCTGGTACGATCCGGCAACAGGAAGGGTAATATTTGAGACAGACCACTTCTCAACCTACGCGGTAGGCTACAATAAAATAAGCTTCAGGGATGTGGAGCAAGCTTCCCCTTACGCTGAGGCGGTGACCTTCATAGCGGCAAGGGGCATCACCGGCGGCACAGGAAACGGCAATTTCAGCCCCGGAGAGGGTCTGACCAGGGGAGAATTCCTTGTGATGCTGATGAGAGCCTGCAACATAGCTCCCGACAGGGATATTTCCGAAAATTTTGCAGACGCGGGCAATACCTGGTACACAGGCTACCTTGCGGCGGCAAAGAGGCTTGGGATTTCAGAAGGCGTTGGAGCGAACAGCTTTGCTCCCGAAAGGAAGATAACCAACCAGGAGCTATACACCATGCTCTATAACTCCCTGGAGGCAATGAACAGGCTGCCGGAAGCGGCCTCAGGCAAAACACTGACCGCATACAGCGACAGCGGGGAAGTAGCCTCCTGGGCAAGCACAGCCATGAGCCACTTTGCCAAAGCAGACATACTGGCAGGCTCCGGAGGAAAGCTGTCCCCGGCGGCGGCAGCCACAAGGGCGGAAATGGCAAGGATAATGTACAGCCTGTTATCGAAATAAAGAATAAGTACAACAAAATGGGGCGGTGTGAAAACCGCCCCTAAATTATTTTTCTTTAATACCGCACCTTGCTGAATATATACTCTTCTTTCCCCGAGTTGGTAAGCTCGAACCATCCTCCGCCGTCCGCCCCCAGCTTTTTGCGCAGGTTGGCCACATGCACCGCTATGGTCCTGGCTGCGCCGGGGGAGCTTCCGCCCCATGCACGGCGGTAGATTTCACCGTAGCTGAGCCGCCGTCCCGCAAAGAGGGCGAAGCAGCCCAGAAGCTGCAGCTCCTTTTGAGTTAGCGGGATGTGCTTCCCTTCAAGGGTCGCTTCCCCGGACAGAAAATCAATGGCAAGAGGAAAAAGCTCTATCCTTCCTGCGGTCATGACGCCGGCCCTCCTGAGCTGGGCCGCCACCCGCGCGCTTAACACGTTCAGGTCATAGGGCTTGGTGACATAATCATCCCCTCCCTGCAAAAGGCCCTTTACCACGCTCTCGTTTTCATCCCTGCAGGTCAGGAATATGACGGGAGCGTTTGTTTTTTGCCGCAGCTCGGAGCAGAACCCGAAGCCGGAGCCGTCGGGCATCATCACATCCAGGAGGATCAGGTCGGGGCTGTGCTCCTCCAGCTGGAACCGTGCCTGCTCAAGAGTGGCTGTGCAGACCACCTCATAGCCCTTGCCCTCAAAGTATTCCCGGTTGATTTCCAGTACGTCGGCTTCATCCTCCACCATAAGAAGCTTCGCTTTTTTCATTCCATCACCACCTTGAATTATAAGAACAGTTTACCATATTTTATGCGAAAATGAAACGCTGTAAAAAAAGTTCGCCCCTGCTGTTAAGATTTCTTAACAGCACACAAAGGGCGGGCTTTTTTTGTTATCCTTTCCTCATAGATGAAAGTTTGGAATTTTATATAGCAAGAAAGAGGTGACGTCTATGCTTCAAATCATCCGCGTGGACATTGTTGACGGCCAGACTTTTGACATTGAGCTGAGTAACGGGCATCTGATACTGTTTGACACACGGCAGCTGATGGAAAAGGATAATTCCTACGAAATCCTGCGGAATCTGGAGGTGCTGCCCCGCCCGAATACCGATGGCCGGAGCATCTTCTGGCGGGATGGACCCCGGCTGGAGCTGGATGAAATCATGGCCCTGCTGAACTGGCAGGAAAGCAATTAAAGATGAGGGGGAGTATTTAAAATCAGACAAATACGGAAGAGGTCCTTGCAAAAAAAATGTGTAAAGGAGGTAATATATAATGCGACACAAGCCTAAGAGAAAAATTTTATCATTATTGCTGGTGGTATGCCTGATGCTGGACAGCTTACTCGGCATGGCTTTGCCTGTATATGCGGCTAATATTGGCGCTAATGCCTATGGGCACCAGGCAGTATATACCCCCGTGAATTATCTGTACACCACGGTAGCCCACCCCAGTTATGTGGTAAAGGGGGGAACGAGCTACGCCAATTTTCTATCATTTAAGCTTTTCGATGGCCAAAACAGCGACTGGAACAAAGTGGGTGAGAGCATTTACAAGGATAAAGCCAAAACAAAAAGCTGGCTTATCCGCAATCAATATCTGCTGAACGAATTCGGCTGCCGCAATGACATCCGGGTGACGAAAAACGGTAAAACCACATATTATACCAGCCCGATAATACAAAATAAACCTGACACAAAGATTTTCCCCGGTAACTGCCGGGTTGGATACCGGGATGGATCCTTTTACGCAACATATAACTTTGAAGGTCTATCCTGGCAGGATTCCGATGCATGGATAGGATACGGGGCAAACAAATATGATTATGCCATAGCCAATATGAATCACGAAAAGACGGGCAATATAGGAAATATGCTGGTTAAAGGAGATATTCAATATTTTCTGGCTTTTGAGCTGGACGGATACAATCACAGCTGTATATTCTGCGACAGCTACGATACTTCTACTTTGAAGATTTTTGGCAATCAGTACAAAAAGCAGGAGTTTGAATCTTTTAACCGTACAAATAATGTGCCTGACTTTGGAGTCGACAAAGCCTGGTTCCCGGCGAATAAGTTAACAACATTATATTATTCCGGAGATTCGGGGCATGACGAAAAGATCAGCGCCAAGCTTACTGAGGCCATTCTGGTGGGGCGGGATATTGCAGGCCCCAGGATCAAAAGCATAAAAGTCACTTCCGATAAAGAAGGCAAGAATGAGTTGCCGGGAGGGGCTATCACGCTTAACAATATAAACAGCCTCAGTGACCGCACTGTATATTTTCAGGTGATCTGGGATGAGCCGGTAATGTTTAAGGGTCTCACCAATGCGCAGACAGCAGCCCTCAGCCTAAAAGTGCAAACACAGGGCATAGACGGCACCAGCGGCATGATGGCCGAGGCACCTTTCTTGAGCTTTACTCCCAAAAAATCCGATTCTACACCAGTTATGACTTTTGAATATAGGCTCCCTGACCCCTATAACGATACTTCTCCTGTTACCCAAGAGAGAGGGTATTTCTATAAATTCACCAAAGTTGTTGTCAGCAGTAATGAAAATGAAAATCTATGGGGGAATATTACGGACATCGCCGGCAACAAATTTGCAGCCAACAGCAATGGCCAGCAGCCTGCAGGCAAGGTGGAATGTGCTATCAGCAGCTCACCCTTTGTAGATCTTCGCCCCTTTGCCATAGAGAATATCAGGGTGAATAAGGATAAAGCACCGGGCAATGAGTTTGTAGAACCGGGAGAGTTATTGTCTGTTACTTTAGAACTGAACAAGAACTTCGCCTATGAAGTTTTCGGAATTGACAGGGTCAATAATTATTTCAATAACGGGACAAATTACGAGAAATTGCCGTCGATAACCCTGAATATTAAAGATTCGTCAGGGCAATATGTGACCATTGCCCCCACCAATCCGACAACCGATCGGTTGGTCAAAAAAGTGTTTGACGGCGGCGCTTGGAAAGATTCCTCGCCAGAGCAATATTGGACCTCGCCGGCCAGCTCGTATAAACCCGTAGCGGCGGTGAACGCCAAAATAAATAAGAGTATATGGGGGCCCGGCAGCGTCAAATATGAAGCAAACAGCATCACCTATAATATACAGCTCTATCCGGGCTATACCATAGACGGGGATACCATAAAGGTAACCAAGGTAACTTCTCCGGCTGGCGCAAAGGATACGGCCGGCTATAGGCTTATGAATTATGAGGATAAAGGCGGCGTCTTAGAGCCTACTAATCTGCCGGCAGCGGCGGCGGGCAAGCTGAGTAAGTATAAAAAAGCCATGGATAAACAATATAAGCTGGACTTTATACCCCCGGTTATAGATGTCAGTGTCAGCGATGAAGAAAACGGCATCATCAAGGTCAAGGCGGATATCTCCGACCAAAATCTTTGGGGATGCGGCGCAGCCTTTGATATCAAAGTGGAGGGGAATGTCAATGGTCAGATAGAGTATCAGCCCTCGTCAAACGGTACTTATACTGAAGCTAATTGGGTCAAGGCTCCGGAAGGCTCCGCCCGTATCGGCGTAAGCGGGCCTATAATGGGGAGCGGCACGAATAGAAACGCCTATGCATTTATAAAGCTGCCTCATGAATCGGAGGTCAGCAGCGTCACCGCGGCGGTCACCGTTACCGACGAGGCCCGCAACAGCTCCGAAGGATCAGGGAAGCTGCCTCCGGAGGGCGGTTCCTGGAGCGGCTTTGACAGGCTGCCGCCGGTGGTGGCATTGACCAAAGATGGAGAAGCCGCCAAAGTAGACATAAACGATATGAGCTCGGTGACTTATACCTATGAATGGCAGGACACCTTTGAAGCAGACGGCACTAACCGCAAAGGCGAGCCGGGTACGTATACCGGAAGCGGTTCAGAAAATATGTACACAATTTCCTATACAGGTACTGCTCTGCCCGAGGGCAATACGATACATTACAAGACCTTGTGGGTCAAGGCAGAGGACAGTGAGGGCAACGAGAGCAATCCTGTATCCATGGATTTTGCCTTTGACAGGACCTATGCGGAGATAATTATAGGAGATATTAGCACCGGCAGGCTTGGAGCAGGTGAAGTGCCGGAGGCAAATATAACATTGAAAAATGTGAAGCGCTACTGGTATATGTGGCTTGAAAAGCCCACTGATTATATATATAAATATGGCACAGAAGAAATTACGGATGACATAGATTATGGCGATACGGCGGCATATGTGGCTGGTAAGGGATGGGGTATTTTCGGTTCTCGGTTTAACGGATGGGATCCGGAGGATGATAATATAAAGTTTGAGCGAGAGGTGGAAAACCAGCATACCGGTGGTTTTGCAGGCTTCTCCTTAAATAGCTTGATGCCGGGCAGCCCTGACAGCCAGGCTGAAGGCACTGTGGCAGGCGCCGTATACGCCGGCGGCTTTGACGGCAAGGGCCAAATCACCGTTGCAGAAGCCGTATATGCAGGATTGACAGCTGGGGAACCTTATACAAACATAACTGATCTGGATATCAAGCTTGATTATGATAATACCCAGGTCATAAGATGCGAAGACGATAAGCCTGAATATGAAGATCAGAAATGGATGCTCAGAAATGAGGAAAGCACTTATGAGCTTATGCTCCAGACGAAACCTGCTAAAGAGAGCAATCGTCCATTGGTGCTTCTGATATGCGTGGAAGATCCCAGCGATGAAACGGAAATTGGTGCCACACCCGGCAATCTCCGTTTTGCCTCCATAGAATTTGACACCTTTTATAATGAGCCGGAGATGGCAGTGCGGCAGATGAGATTCTCCACCAATGACAGCAGCGGAAATCGCATAGACCATGAAAGGCAAAGCGATGAAGGTTGGATTGAAGTAAACGAAGGCTTATATTGGCCAATGGATAAGTTCTATAGCTGGAGCGGAGGCGATAGGATACAGCAAAATCAGCTTATGATAAATACTACCGCATTCCATGACTTTGGCGAAGCAGAGTTCTACTTAGGTGCAGATCCGGCCACAGGCCTTGAAAGGCTGCCCGATGATGGCATAAAGCTTGAGCTTCGGAAAGAGCTTTACAGAGCTAGATACAAAGAAGAAATGGAAGACGGCAAGCCGACAAAGCTTGTATTTGATGATGATGGCTTATACATCGAAACATCGAAGCTGCCGGTAACGGTACAAAGTTGGGCTATAAATAAAGCTGATCTCACAAAGGCACAATTGTTTGCCGATGGCTACATCAATAATACCATAGGCAGCCAGCAGGACTTCACCTATGGCAGCAAGGCTTACAGATTCACAATAAAGCTGGACCCGGCCCTTGTGGACGCGGTACCCTATGAGATTCACCATGTTGGAGAAGATGAAGATGGAAATCCCGAACTGGAAGTATGGTATGTACGATATAGCTTCTATGCCGTCTATGATTATGGCGAGGATATAGAGTCACCCGATGATGAGCTCATAAGCAGGTTCATCTTTGACAATACCGTGCCAAGCGCCCGGTTGGAGGCTGTAGCTTATGAATATGATTCTGATAATTATTTCCGCTCCAGGGGCGGGGATGATATGCCGACGACGACAGAAGCGGTTTTTCAAGTGGATGTGAATGGCATTGATTTCACTGATGTGACGTCTTCACCTGCACTTGTTACTTACGGCGGCACGGATAAGCCCTGGCTGGATTTTGAATTCTATGATTCAGGCTTAGATATAAACGGAGCGCTGCCTCATACCCCAAGCCCTTATATGCCATTAATTTTGGCAGCAAGGGACAACGAGGATACGAAGCTTGGCTCCCGGCCTGCAGTGAGATGGGGTACCGGGGATAAATTGGAGGTAATGGGGAACCGAGTGAGATTTAAAAGCGATGCACCAAATGACGAATTCACCATTGATGAAGAAAGCATCAGACTTGAATCGGATTTTGTAAAGCCTATATATGGAGACGCCGGTGTGACCCAAAATGAATTCGACAGCAGCCTCATATACTATCAGTTCTACGATGATATCCGGGGAGTTGAATCGCCCATTTACGTTGTTGACCTGAGAAGGGACGATACACCGCCGGTGGTGGAGCTTAGCGTATCGGAGACAGAGATGCCCGTCAGGGAGGTAAGTATCAAAGTGGACGGCCTCTATGACATCCATCCGGTGACGGCAGGAGACATTACCACTTATATAGTAGATACCCCTGTGGGAGAAATTGAATTTGAAGTGAACGCATGGCGCAAGGTTGACCCGGGAGAAACCTTCAATACCACAGAGCCCGATGGGGACGATTACTATGATGAGGGAAAGGACTTTAATGATGACGGAGAGCATCAATATGTAAGGGTAAAGCCTGACAATGACGGCGTATATACCTTTATCCGCAACGGTTATATCCATATCGTAGCGATGGACTCGGCAGGGAATGCTGCGAGGGATTTGATTGTCAACGGTAAAGCCGGCGCCCCTTCGATGGAATGGGGAATGCTGTATGAGGTTGCAAATATAGACCTAGATCCTCCAAAATTCGTCACCGAACCGGTTTGGACAGCTGATGCTGCCCAAGGCAAATTCACTTTGACCGCCAAAGCCGATAACACTGCCACAGCGGCCTATATAAGATTCGACAAGGAATATACGGAATTTTTGACGGGAGATAACTATGATGAGCAAGAAGTAGAGCTTGAACCCCCTATGTTTGCAATAGGAAATATTCCCGGTCAATTAGGAGGCAGCTTCAATCCGGATACCGGTGAAATTGACTTGACTGTGCATATTAAATATGGCGGAAACAAAGCCCTGAAAGCAGCGTCTATTATTTTCACGGATATAGCCGGCAACGAGGCCGAGAGCAGTCATGATTTCGGCGCCGGGCTGACGGGAGTAGTGCCAAAAATCATCAATACCACAACGGGGATAGCTGAAAATGTGAATAATTACCCTGTTTACAGCTATGGAGAGAGCCTCGGCTTCAGCGCGCCGGTGAAGATCGATATGTATAACACGGGTTTTGCTTTGGAGCATGAGAACCTGCCTATTTACAGCGACGGGGCCATGCCTTTGGGCTATGTGGATCTCTTCGGCGGCACCTATGTGGAATATGTCTATGCCGATATATTCGGCCCCGGCTTCAGCCACAGCGTAAAGCTTTATGCCGGTGATGAGGAGCTGGATACCAGCGCCACTGTAAATAAAGGCGTCACCAATAAAGACATAACGGTAAAGATAGATACAAGCGGCACATCCGGATTAACGATTAACGGTGTAAACCAATGGCAGACCGCTGTAACAGAAAACGGCTCTGTGAATTATACATTAAAAAACAATAACTTAGGCCAGGAAAAGACCTTCACCCTCCCCATAAGCTGTATCGATAAAACTGTGCCGGAGGCCTATGTCAATACTGTAATAAACAGCTCCGTAGATGAAGAAACCGATGAAACCGCCGTCTATTCAATAACCTATGAGATCACAGGCTTCAGCAAGAAAAATGTGACGGTGATTGATGAAGCCGGCAACAGCGCACCCATAAGCATCACCTTTGACAAGAGCTCGGAAAGCAAGGCCTATACCTTTAGATTCCGAGATGAGGCGGGAAACATCGGCAGCTATGCCATAGACGTCAGTGCCATAGATTTCAGCGACCGGTCGGATGCGGAGATAAAAGGATACCGCCTGACCTTCACAGGCTCCGGCAAGGATGGAGCCAATATTCTGGGAATATATACCTCCGGCGGTGAGGCCATTAATCTGGGAGCGATAAACAGCGATGTGGCGGTAAAAGCCGAGGCGCTTAATTCCAGCGGCGAGACGGTGCCTGCATTGATGAGCCTTGTGGGTACGGCACCCCAGGGGGTTACAGCCTTTACAGCTCAAAAGAGCATGCTCTTTACCCTGGAAAAGGAAACGGAGCAAAAAGTCACGATAAAGCTTACGGGGCCTGCTAATAATATAGAAATACCCATAGCTCTGCCCGGGGGCACCATTGACAAGACCTCGCCCATAGGGACGATAAACTATGCGGAAAGCGGCGGCAATATTAAGGCCTACCTGGTGCCTTTATGCTCAGACCTGGCTGAGGATGGTGTCAATGTGACAGGGCAAAAGGGCGATGGTATAGCGCTGGAGTTGAAAAAGGACTCGACCGGCCATTATGTAGAATTTGACGCCAACGGCAGCGGATATTTTATCTTAAAGGATAAGGCGGGAAATATCGGTACTGTAGCCATTGCTGTTGCCACCATAGATAATAAGGCGCCCGAGCTGGGAGCGGAAGGCTGGTCAGGGGTTATCGAAGCCTACAGCAAAGCAGATAGCTGGATTGCCGACCTGGCTAAAATACTCAGCACCCCCACCAATAACTCCATAAAGGTGTTCTTCTCCTTTAATGAGCAGCTTTCAAAGGCTGAAGCAACTGCTTACGACAACAGTACGGATAAAAACGTGCTATCACCTGCTGAGGATTATGTCACCGCCCTTGTATCCGGAAATACGGTGACCATAGAGTTTAAGCAAAATTGCCAGGCAAAAATTTCGGTCTATGATATAAGGGGAAATGAAACAGTCCTATGGCGTCCCGAGGACGGGCCCATAACCATAATAGATAAAATCCCTCCGAAACTGAAAGCAGGTTATCCCCTGCAGTCAGTTGATAACAACAAAGTGACCATGGCCTATAAGTTTGATGAAAATGTCATGCTTTTAAGCAGCTCTGCCGAGGGATACAAAGATGAACATTCTGTAGAGTTTGGAAAAAACGGCCAGTATATCCTCACCTTTGCCGACAAAGCAGGCAATGTGCTGAGCCAGTATCCGCTGATCGAACAGATCGATGAGCTGGCACCCCATATAAAGCTAAGCCTGGAATTCGCGGGAGAAGGCAAAGAAGCAGGGGGCAAAGACGAGAAGGACAATGCTTTTTACTATACGAACCGTGATGTGCGGATCCTCCTCAATGTGTCAGATGATGCCGCCGACGGGCTGACCGTCACGGCATCAAAGCAGGGAGGCGCTCAAATGACGGTCACAAAAGAAGATGTCACAGTAGACACCAGGAACTATACCCATCACCTGACGGCTATGGAAAACGGCGTCTATGCCATCACAGCCAAAGACAAATGGGGGCATGAAAACACCGTCTATGCCAATGTGACCATAATCGACAAGACCCCTCCCACCATTGTGATGGCAAGCACCAAAGCAGTGGCCGTTGAGAAAAATGCCGGCGGGGAAGCCGTCAAAAATGCGGCTCTGCAAGGTGTGACGGCAGCGGATGCCCAGTCGGGGGCAAACGGAGGCGTGACGCTGAAGGCGGATATGTCAGATGTTGACCTGGCAAATCCGGGCAGCTATGCGGTCAAGATCACCGCTGCCGATAGATTGGGCAATGAAAGTATAAAGATGCGTACGGTGAACGTGCTGAGCGGCGAGCTCAGAATCTTTGAGATAAACGGCCAGTCCCTGGAGGCCAATGACGTTTTCATCACAACTCCGGGTAGGATTACCGTTTCAACAGCTCACCAAAGCTTCGGCGGGGAAAAAGTCAACCTCTACTATGCCCAGGGCTACAAGACCGCTGCTCAGATGAAGTACGCCACGCCCTTTGACGGCTCCGAGGGCTTTGATGCAAGCATTAAGGGAAATTACACCATACTGGCACAGAGCGCGGAGCGGGGCATGTACCTTGTATATGTCTATGTGTACTAAGAAGGGAGGGGAATAGTTATGATGAAACGTATAATATCAGTTTTTCTTATAGTCACCCTCATGCTCACCTTTGTCCCCATGGAGCCGGTTTGGGCGGCGTGGACAGAGCCCAAGACGGTGGAAATCGCCAATCAATATATCAAAGTGACAGTCAGCCGGGATAACGGAGGCTATGTCATAGCCACCAAAGACGGAGATATATTAAAAAAGAGCGATGATGATATGGCTTTGACCCATCGGGGAGCCAATATGGATACCTCCTTCACCTCCTTTAGGATCGGAGATAAGGATTATATATTCGGAAATGATTACGGATTCCTGGGCCAATCCACAACAGCCGTGACAACGGCTGTTGACCCCATGGGGGCCTGGGTGGCCAGCACCTGGAGCGTGAAGGATGTAGAGATAGAGCAGAAGATCACGCTGGTGAACAGCGAGATCTCAGAGCAGCTGGGTACAGCCATGATAAGCTATACAGTGAAAAACAAAGGAACCGGTTCTGCCAATGTGAAAAGCAGAGTCTTGATCGACACCCAGCTGGGAGACAAGGATTATGGCTACTATGAATTGCCAAAGCAGAACCTGGGGCAGGGCTATGAATACTTCGAATTTGAGCGCACCTGGGACAGCATCGCCGATCCCACCATCAGGATGCCTGCGGATTACTTTGTCAGGGATAATCCTTTTGCATCGGCTATAGTGGGCTTTGGGGTGAACAGCGTATTTGAGGATCAAAAGCCCTATAAGATGACCTTCGCCCATTGGGCCAATATTGCTGCGACGAAGTTTGACTATGCGCCTGATTTATCATTGAACTTCACCAACGGCATCAACGGCACCAAAACCGCCGACAGTGCCGCCGCCCTCTACTATGATCTGGGGCCGGTGGCAGGGGGAGGGGAGAAATCCTTCTCCACCTATTACGGGGTAACCGCTAATTTAAAAAATAAGGATAACAAAATTCTCATAAACACCACCGCACCGTCAAAGCTGGAGTTCACCGACGACAGCAATACGGCATATAAGGGATCGGAAAAGGATGTGGGGGAAAACATCGTCCGCATCAACACCACCATCACAAATCCTTCGGATTCAAAGAAGATGTACGATAATCTGGCGGTAGTGGTATATGCCCTTGGGTTTGAAACCCAGCGGCAGACGGATCTGGGGAACTGGGTCGAATACGATAATTCAGATCCGGTATATACGGATGTGATCAGCTTTGAGCCGGGGCAGAACCGCACCACCTACTTTGATTTCAAATTTACACCGGATAAAAACGCTCAGCTGGGCAGCTTCGTGACAAAGGTATTCGATATGGACGAAGATGTCAATGAGCTTGGCTCCTATGCGGAGGAATACTGCCTGGGCACCACGGAGAATTTTATAGTATTGCCGGGTACAGATCCTGACCTCCCCGCCATAACCTTGGCGGAAATAGGCCCTAAGATACTGTACAACGATGATACCCGCTACCTCACCGTGACAGGTCAGGGCATGAGCTTCTTCAGGAGCGATCTTTTAAACAAGATCGAGCTCAGGGGCGAAAACGGAAAAACCCATGAGGTCCCCATCGGCAATCTGACCTATGAACAAGGCGACAGGCCAAAAAGCGTTACGATGCAGATAAGCGGCTATATGGAGCCGGGGCCTTATGAGCTGCATTTCCTTTGGAAAACGGATACGGGTGAAACGGCACTCCAGGGTGTGCCGACGGATTTCACTTCATCCGCCATGTTTGTCCATATGTCCGGCGACCCAAAATACCACAATGATCAATACGGAGTAGTGACAGTCCAAAGGGATGAGGGCAATAAATATAAAGTAGTACCCTATAAAAACGAATCAGCATTTTCAGCGGCGGGTGTAAACGCCGATGATCTGCTGCTGTCCTTCAGAGGGGATATCCTTCAGGATAGGGAAAACAAGAATTTCTATCGCATGCTGGGCAAAAATAAAAACATCAATATCAACCATATGTTGAATTACTACGGCAGCGATCTCACCATAGAGCAAAAAAGCGATGGCACCGCAGAAGTTTTAATGGACGGCAAGATCACCACCATAGGTGCCAATACCACTGTGCGCGATGGTACGGCAGCATTTAGATTAAAGGCAGGCACAGAATACATTGTCCCCTTATACAATGCACGGGGTGAGATAAAAAGCGGTGATAGTATAGCCCTGGGGCAGGACTATATCGAGCTTAAATGGGATAATGCCTTTGACACTTTGCGGACCATAGGAGGCTTTTTAATCGACCTCAAATACGGTGTGCTGGGCAAGATCCAAAACTCAGACGGCAGCACCTACGATATCATATCCTTCGGAGGGGGCCTGGACCTGGGCTTTCTCACACCCGGGGGAGCGGCAAAAGCCCGTCAAAATAAAAAAGGCGGGGATAGCTGGACCAGGGAAACAGTGGTGGATGAAGATGATGATCCCGACGGCTTCGGCTTTGGATTAAACTTTGATGATGAGACCGGGGATATAACGGCACAGACAAAAGAAGTGGATGCGCCTCCGAAAAACTCAAAGCCCAGCAGAGTTGAGGCCGGAGCTGCCATTCACGATATATTGTACGGCGGCAAATCCCCGGGCTATATAGGCATCAATATGGACGCTCACGTCAGCCTGCCTCAGCTCGTCAGCTTTTTGCCCAACAAGATCGAAGCGGATTTGGGGATCAACACCATCGGCGGATACCAGGTAGGCTTTGACGGCAAGGTCAAGACAGCGACTATGGAAATGCAGCTTTCACTGGTGATAAAGTCCAATCCGTCAGGGGCCCCCATCCCGGATAAATTATACTTCACCATTGGCGGCTTTGAGCCGGGCTTTAATGTGGACGGCGCGGGAGTGCTCTGGATAACCGGCGGGGGAGGGGGCTTTGATAAGCTCTATGACACCATATACGGCAAGGACGGCATACCGCCTTTGACACTTTTGCTCCATGTGGAATTTGACGTGACAAAGATTTTATCAGGCAGCGCGGATCTTGAATTGTCCTTGCGCTCTATTTCAATAAGCTTTGATGATCTGAGCCTGAAAAAGCTGAAGGATGCCAAATTCATCGACGGAGGCCTGGCAGCCATAGGCTGGTATCCCAATTTCAGCCTCAATCTGAGGGCAGGGGTCACCTATATGCAGATACTTAAAGGCTCCATGCAGATAACGGCAGGAGCCGGAGGCGATACAAAAGCCTTCTTTGAATTTGTCCTCCGGGTATCCCTGACTTTGCCCAAGATTATCCCGGTAGTCGGCGGAATGCAGATAGCATCGGCGGAGCTGGGGGGAGGCACGGAAAAGGTATGGGGAACTATTATTCTCCTTGAAATAGTAAAGGTTGGCTTTGTCTACTACTGGGGCGGCGATGTGGAGTTTACCGCCGGCAATGTGGGCGGCGGCGAATCCATGGGCTTGGCTCCAAGCGGGCAACCCATCATGTTTGCCGATGCGGGAGAGCGGCGCAGCTTTGCCTTATATAAGGCCATGACCGCACCCCGGGAAGTGGGGGCGGACCCGGAGACGGGAGAAAGCCAATTTGTATCAGTGGGCAGCAATCTGTCCTTCGTTGCGGGGAGCAAGGTTGCGGCAGATTTCGCGGATATGGCGGCTCAGGCTATGCAGCCTGCCGGAAGGATGAGGGCTCTCGCAGCCACTCCGACTCAGATATATGCCAATGAGCAGCGGACCAGCCATCTGGTGCAGTTCGGCGATGCGGACGATTATATTTTGACGGTGAGCCGCGCCGACGGTGAGGAGCTGACCGGAGATTATCTGCAGGAGCATATGACGGTGAAACAAAACGGCAGCTTATATCCTTTGAAATACTACACGGCTCCCGGAGCAGGGGCAACGGATACGGAAAAGGAAAATGCCCTGAAAACCGCAAATGTAAATATTGCGGGAGGCGTGGCGTATATAGTAATCCCCCATACTGACCTTACAATAAACAAAAATTTCTTGATAGAGTTTAATGATAACAAAGCCTATGACGTGGGTGCTATTTATGTGGACCCCATAAGCGAGCTCAAAACTTGCGGATCATCCTTATCAGGAAATAGTCTCACCGTCAATTGGACGGGAGAAAATATCAGCGATACGGCAAAGATAATCGTGTCCATATCCGACATAGAGGGTCAGGACGGCGTTATCCTCAATACTGTTGATATCTTTGCAAAATATACGGGAGATAAAGGGGAAGCGGTGTTAAACATCCCATCGGAGATGGCCGGCGGGAAATATTATGTGACCTTGACCTTGAGCGATGAAGAAAAATGCTTTGAAAAGTATGAGGCAGGCAGCTTTAACGTCACAAACAGCAAGGCACCCGGAGCACCTATATCGGTGGTTCTGAGCAATGCCGGCAATGACAAGCTGAAAGCGGATATCACACCCGCTGATCCGGGCGATGCTAAGCTCAAAGGATACTTTATCGATGTTTACGAGGACGGCACGCTGGTTGACGCCGGGCTGTATTTTGACAAAGACGATGATATCCTCATCGGAGGTCGTTATGATGTGCCGGTAATGGATGGTGAAGGAAAGCCTACAGGACAATCCGTGACGGTGGGATATACTCCCGGAAAGAGGTACAGTATAAAGGCGAGAGCAGGAAACATTGAAGACCCGGATCCGGATATTGACGGCGATGAAATATACCATTGCAGCTCATATGTCAATTCGGAGGCTGTGGCATTAAAAGGAGCAACCCCGCCAAAGCTGACTATAGCCTATGACCGGGCAGCGGGCAATGCTTTGATTACCTCAGACGTTGCCATTACAGGAGAATTATATATAAACGGCGATATAGAGGATGGCAAGTGGTATAAATTTGATACCCCGGCAACAAGGATGGCCCAGCCCCTCAGCTTGCCTGACGGCGAGCATAGCCTGGAATTCCATGCCGTGGATGGGGATGGAGACCATGCCATTGTGCAGCAAATAGTCAATATTGATACCACCCCGCCCTCATTCATGCTGGAGGCTCCTCTAAGCGGCGATACCTTCAGCGGAAATACCATCTTGGTGCGAGGAACGGCGGATCATGACGCCGTATATACCTTTAAGCTAAACGGAGAAGCAGTTATTCCTATTGAGAAAGACAACATATTTAAGGATGGGCTCTTAAGCTGCACCCTTCCTCTGGGTTCCGCGGCAAATTCCTCGAAGGCTTCTCTTGAGATCACCGCCGCAGATGCTGCAGGCAATGCGGAAACAAAGCTGGTGGAGCTTACAAATGCGAAGCTGCCGGATATCAACAGCATTGAGATTTATAAGGGGGCTTCCCCTGCCGCCAATGGTCAGATCAGCCTGAACGAGGCGGAAAGGGCGGAACTTCGCCTTATGGGCTTCATAAAGGGCGGAACCACGATAGACATAACCGACAGTCCGGCTTCAAGACTGGAGGTGTTCGGCGGCAGCTCCGCATCCCTGGAGGGGAACCTTGTCACAGCTAAAGCGGAGGGGCAGACTTTGCTGAGGGCCCAATACGATCTGGGCGGCGGCAGGATGCTGCAGGACGGCGTAGTGATAGCTGTAGCTGAGTCTGCCTATGGCGTCAGCCTCAGCGAGAGCGGCACTTACACCTTTGCAGGACGCAAGGAAGGATACGGCAGTACAGCCTACAGGGAAGTAATCGTAGCCAACATCGGCAGCCAATCTACGGGAGAGCTTGCTGTGTCGCTTTCCGGCAGGAACGGCAGCAGCTTTGCCTTAGCCGGGACTCCCATAAGCAATATTGACAAGGGCGGCACCGGAAGGTTCTCCATCAAGCCGAAGGATAATCTCCCGGCAGGAACCTATGAGGCAACTGTCACGGTTTCCGGGAGCAGCGGCATCACCGCATCCTTTAACGTCAGCTTTACCGTAAGCCCCAAGGATACATCAGGCGGCGATGATAAGGATGACGGCGGAGGCAGCAAAGGCAGTGCAGATGCCGGCAAAGCAGCAAAAGAAGACAAAACCCCCTCACCGTTGACACCGGAAGCAAAATGGGAAAATCCTTTTGCGGACATCAAGGAATCCGATTGGTTCTACTCCTATGTGGAGTATGTATGCTCAGAGGGATTGTTCAACGGCACAACGGAGAGCACATTCTCACCGGCCATGCCTATGACGAGGAGTATGCTGGCAACAGTGCTTTGGCGTATGGACGGATCTCCGAAGCCTCAGGGCAAGACTTTCTTCGCCGACCTGCAGGATGGCTGGTATAAGGATGCGGTGCTCTGGGCCAGTGAAAACAACATTGTATCAGGCTACGGCGGAGGGCTTTTCGGCCCCGATGACAACATTACCCGGGAGCAGATGGCAGTCATGCTTTATCGCTACAGCCAGTACAAAGGCTATGACGTGACGGCAGGAGCTGATCTAAGCGGCTATATCGACGCAGAGGATATAAGCGGCTGGGCTTTGGCGGCCATGAAATGGGCTAATGACCGGGGCCTGATCACCGGCAGGAGCGATAAGAAGCTGGCGTCTAAAGCCAAAGCCGGCAGGGCAGAGATTGCCGCCATACTTTACCGGTTTATGACAAGATATATGGAAAAGTAAGCTTTATAAAGCTGGATAGTGAAAGCGGGCAATGAAGAACTGTCCGCTTTTCACAATTCTTCATTTACTAAACAAAGAATTATATGTATAATTTATATAGAAAGCTAAGTTATTTTGTTCAATATTCGGGAGGGAAATAGCGGTGGGCAATGAGGAAAAAATACTGGAAATGCTAATCGATCTTACAAAAGCAATAGATAATACCAGGACAGAGCTCAAAGCAGAGATTCAAGGTGTCAGGACAGAGCTCAAAGAAGAGATTCAAGGTGTCAGGACAGAGCTCAAAGAAGAGATTCAAGGTGTTAGGACAGAACTCAAAGAAGAGATTCAGGGTGTCAGGACAGAGCTCAAAGCAGAAATTCAGGGTGTCAGGACAGAACTTGAGACAGAAATTCGGGAGAACAGAAAAGAGATTATCAAAATCGAGAATAAGATTGAAAGTGAAATATCAGATAAAATCTGCGGTCTTTACGATAGCAGAGAAGTGACAAATGACAAACTTGATAAAATTTCTAGCGATATTGGAGACATCAGAGAAACCATATCAAATGTTGAACTCATCACCGCCAGCAACTGGAGAGATCTAACGAAGCTTAAATCAATAAAATAATGAGCCTGTAAAGTTCTATAAAAATGGTATCAGGCTTGTGCTGAAAAAGAGGCAGCCATCGCGACTGCCTCTTTTATATAGCTGCTTTTTATCCCTTTGCCACCTTTGCAGGGTACCACTTGGCAAACCATATCGTAAAGGCGCCCATCAATGCAGGTGCTGCGGAATTGATCAAACCGGTGTAGGCGGACAGGGGGCTGCTCATAAGAAAGTATGAGAAGGCTGCAATCAGCAGGTATAATACTCCCCATGCCATGGTCAGTATCCTGTTTGTTTTGATGAACAATGGGTTGCTCAATGCTCCGTCACCGCCGTAATCGCCGCTTGAATAATGGGCGGACAATGGTATTTTTACTGCGCAGGATAAAAGCCACAGCATTCCAAACAGCAGATAGGACAGGCAAATGATGAGGGCTTTATCGACGGAAAGCAGCGCCGTCAAACTGAGCATGGATACCAAAATGCCGCTGATCCTATCGTAAACCGTCAATCTGTATCTATAGCCAAGCATGGGAATCAGAGCGCAAGACAAGATTCCTGCTGCGCCGCCCCAGACAGCATCGATGGGAAGCAATACCCACAAGGCGATCCATTGATACAGCAGGATGCTCATATTGGTTTTCCCCAGTTCACTATGATCCTCCAAAGCAGGCTTTTTTCCGCCGAAATATTCATCCATCTTCAGCATGGTGTCAAAGTCGCCCAAAACCCTGTACTGCTTTTTCATCATGGCTTCGGCGCCGTTGAGCTTTCCCTCCG
>CAZUFW010000049.1:0-6033 GCA_964619895.1 uncultured Clostridia bacterium
AAACTTTCTTATGATTATTATATTTCTCCTTATCAATTGGTATATCTATGCTCCAACTTGATTCTAACTTTATAAATCGTTCTCCGTCCGTAATGTCATGATTGCCCTGACTAGCTTGTTCTTCACTGTATACTATCCATGATTGCTTAGCTTCATTTATATTAGCTTCTAGAGTAATGGTATCAGGTAATTCATCCTCTGGTTGGAAGCTGACCTCTATTTGTCCAGAATTCTTTCTTTCTTCATTAAAGTTAATTTCTCCAAAACAAGGATGAGAACTAAACATGGAAAGTATCTCTCCCTTTTCATTTTTTAATTGAACATCCCTCAACTGTAAATAATTGTGATCCCCCTTATTTTCAATGGTAAAAAATATGACCATGCGACTCTCATCCATAGTGATGCTATCTACGGTAAATGTAATATCCTCGTGGGTGTCCGAAATATCCATAGATTGAATAAAGTCATTTTCTATAGCCTTCTGTAGTCCCTTATCATAGTTAACTAATTTTACAATATAATCAAGTCCTGGAATTTGACTGACGTAGGAAGCAAAGGCTGGAGAAATCCGTATAGCAGTTAAGAACACCATCATCGCAAAGCAAGCAGCTATAATAGGTATCCTTTTTCTCCATTGTGTTTTTTGGTATGCATTTTTTTGTTGTATTCCTTTTTCTATAAAAGCACCTATATTTTCTGGTATGGAAATATCGTCATATGTATTTGTTTTATACTCCATTAACAAATCTTCCGTCTCTTTATTCATTATATTCACCGCCTTTATTTAAAATATTTTTTAAGCTACCTAGTGCTCTGTGTACCCATGTTTTTATGGTGCCTTCAGGAGCATCCATAATTTGAGCAATGTCTTTTATAGTAAAATCCTCAAAGTACTTCAATAAAATCACTTCTTTATAATTTGGCTTCAGCTGATCTAAAGCTACTTCAATGTCCAATTTGATGGCTGGATTTATCTCTTCCGTAGTTACTATTTCCGAATATAGAGATACAACCTTCTGGCTCTTATTTTGTTCACTAATACAATAATTAATCAGTATTCTTACTATCCATGTGTTAAAATAACTTATCTCCTTTAATTTCTTTATATTTCTATATGCCCTATACGTTGTTTCTTGAATAGCTTCTAGTGAGTCATTTTGGTTTTTAAAGAAAGAATACGCTATACGATAAAGTTTTTCTTTATTATCATCCATAAGAGTAAAAAAAGCATTATCATCTCCTTCTTGTGCCTTTTTAACTAATTGTTCAATTTCCAACAGTTTCACTTCCTTCCCTTTTCAAGCCTTACTTATTAGACTATGTGCTACGCAAAAGAGTTTCAACTTTTTTATCATGAAATATATTGTATATTTAAGTAATGACCATAGAATACAATTTATGTCAGCAATAAAAAAACTCCAAATCATTATGATGGAGTTTTTCAAAATATATGTAACTAATGATAGTTTGTTTGCTTTATTGAATTAACCTTTCTTCAACTAACTAAGCCCCATATGCTGTGAATAGCGATTTTTTTTAAAGAACTGTGATCATTCATAATATAGTTCGCCGTATCAGCTCTATTGGCAAAACAAATTAGATGTGCTTCAGCCGAAATAATTAATTAAATAATTATTACTCTATATTAGGATTGTTAATAATTCCAATAAATAATGGTAAACCATCATAGCCTGTTATTGCAAATACAAAAGGTCTATTTAATATCATTTCTGCCCTTCCATCTGGTTGTGCTGCCCCAACATAATCAATGCTGGTATATGCAGTAGCCTCTACACCCTTCTCATCAATCGATATGGTTGAATTTTGAATAATGTCTGAAATAAATAAAGGTTTAGTATCAGAAAGATTAGTGAAATTTGCTGTACTTTCAAAAGCATTTTTTATCCCTAAATCTTTACAATTATCTTTTAATTTAAGCTTTGACGAGAAATTGAACTTAGGAATTTTAAAAACAACTTCTCCCATCTTCATATTATCTGTTGATAACGAGTTGAGAACTTTCTCCAATAATTTTGAATCTGAAATAATATCATATGGAGATGCCCCCTTATCAGGTAAAATAAATACCATCTTACTGCTATTTTTTAAATTAAGATAAGAAACAGTATAACCGTCAACCCCTACAAAGCCATGACTTCCATAGGACATATTCATAAAATCAGTTTTAACCGCACTCCCATCTGCAAGGAAAAATTCACCTTCCTCTGTATTATTAACATTAAATCTATCTACCCACTCATCATAAAAGTATATGGTATTTATTAATGTCATTACATCATCTGAATCAAGAGAAAATTCATCAGAATTTTTTCCAAGCTTTCTACCTGTTTGCTCGGATACCCATTGGCTGATTTTTTTAGGACTTTCTTTATCATTAAAATCAATACTAAAAGAACTAGCATAATAATCTTTTGCCAACAATTCTAGTAGCTCACTATTAAACTTAATATCCTTATTTAACCACAAAGAGTTTCCAAGACTTAATTTTCCTATTTCATTATGATAATATAATCTTCTAAATAATTTCCCTGTTTCACTTCTTATCACATCAATATTATTCATATTTAATGCTTGTAAAATCTCTTTTTGAGTCTCTCCATTAGCTGTTTCGGCAGCCATAGATAAAACCATATATAGACTTATTGGAGAATAAAGACCATTTGTATCCTTATCTGTTTCTCTTAGTACTAATGAAGATGATTTTATTGAAAAATCCCTAAGTTTTTTTATAAAGCTCTCGTCTATATATTCTCGTCTATTTATCTTTTCATCAAAATCATCAAATCTAATTTTTTTAGGATATGTTGGCTCTGATATGGCATAGGTATTCAATTTATTTTTTATTAAGAAAATACTAGATAAAAGTATCACTATAATTATTACTATTATAGTTAATTTGAGATTTTTCCTAGACATAATCTAATACCCCTTTCAGAAATTTCTCTAACTTCTTTCTACTTCTATACTCATTTTCTAATCTGAACAATATTACAATAGTCAATTTCTTGGTTGCCCATTTTTGTCAAACCTTTTTCGTAATGCTAGCCTAGCGCCTTGTCAGCAGAGTCTTTTATACGCTTTCCTTTCATTTTTAATCTTTTATATGTTAAACCACATCCCATAAGAAAAGATGGTAGCAAATTTTCAAACAGTAATAATAATGGTATTGTGGGTATACCTAAAAGGAAGTCAATTATTGTAAATGGAATATAATAAAGATTGAATAATATCCAATATTCACTTAACTCTCTAGGCACCTCTATTAAGTTTTTACCAGTTATTGAAAATGTATATAGCCATAATCCAATACCAACAATAGCAATAATACTGCCAACAAAAAAATCATATTTTTTATCTTTACTAATATCTAAAAATGTTCCCATATAAGCATAAGAAATTATTAGTACTATGACCAAAAACAACCTGCTTGCTATATTGGTTGTATACTTGCCAAGAAAAGGCCCCGTTGCAACAAATATTAGTAATAGAATAAATGACAATGCTACAATAATTAAGTGTACTATTAATGCTTTAATATTATTTCTCACTGTTGGATCCTCCTTTTCCACAACAAGCAGTGTCCATTTTATCACTACATTCAAAAATGTGATACTTGACTATTACTCATTTTACCCGCTCCAACAGTTGAACTCTTGAAGTTAAGGCATACTTATACTCAACCTTTTTTATATCGACTGTTATTATGTCTCCAACCGATAAATCAGTAAAACTTAAATTGCTTATTTCACCAGTATTGTTGTCTACATAAATAAAATATGTGTCTGGATTTTCACAATTAATATAACATTTTTCGCCCAACATGCTGTTATTGTCCAAACCTTTAACAACCATCCCTTTCACTTGACTACTTATTTCTAAAATTTCAGCATTAACTCCCATGTGAGTAATATCTTCCTTTTTGCCACAGGCAGTTATAGAAATCAACAAGGCAAGTGCAGCAACGATTAAAAATACTCTCTTCATATTTATTCACCTTCCTATTCTGTAAATTATCCCCACTTCACATAAAGTTTCTTATACGATTTTATGCGAAACGACACAGGAGTTATTCCCTATTACTCTACCATAAACTACAACAGCTTATCCTACTTATGGTACGGTTCCCCCTTCATTATCCTAAAACCTCTATATATCTGTTCTAATAAAATCACTCGCATAAGCTGGTGGGGAAATGTCATTTTGGAAAAGGATAGTTTGAAGTTGCTTTTTTGTAGAATTTCTTTTGAAAGGCCTAGGGAACCCCCTATGATAAAAGTTATATCGTTTGTTCCTTCTATCATTAGGGATTCTATCTTTTCTGAGAGTTCTTCTGAAGATAAGTTCTTGCCTTCTATGGCTAAGGAAATAATATAAGAATTAGACGGAATTTTTGAGAGAATTCTTTCTCCCTCTTTGTCTTTTATTTGCTCCATCTCTTTATCGCTTAGATTTTCTGGAGCTTTTTCATCTTCTACTTCTATGATTTCAAGGTTACAATATCTTGATAGTCTTTTTGAGTATTCTTTTATGCCTTCTTGCATAAATTTTTCTTTTATTCTCCCTACGGAGACAATGCGGATTTTCATTGGTTCCTCCAGTATGTTATAATTGCATCCAATCTTGTACTTTTTCCATTAGTCTGTAGTTTGTTAAATCATAATGTAGTGGAGTAACGGTTATATAGCCTTGTCTTAAATAAGCTCTATCTGTTTCTTCTTCTATTCCTTCATTATGTCTTCCTTTAATTGCTAAGGTTACTTCATCCTCACCGTTTCTGCTTTCAACAAAATAGTAATCATAAACAACTCCACCTATTTTACATACTTTGATTCCTTTTATATCCTCTTCTTTTCTGCAAGGAAAGTTCACATTAAGAACAATATTATTTTCAACTAAATCATCTTTCACCTTTTCAAATATATTCTTAGCATATTTTGCAGCTGTTTCAAAACAATTAGGCTCTTCTCCTAGCTCACAAGAAAATGCCATAGCAGGTATTTTATAAAGATTTCCTTCGATAGCTGCCGATACTGTACCTGAGTATAATATATCTGCTCCTATATTTAAGCCAAAATTTATTCCTGATAGTACCACGTCTACTTGACCGTCTACCAGCTTGTCTAACGCAACCCTTACGCAATCTGCTGGAGAGCCAGATATGCTATAAGCTTTAGATTTGATCCCTGGGATTTCTACCTTTTTTACTAATATAGGTTGTGTCAGAGTAATTGCGTGGCTAGTGGCACTTCTTTGACCTTCTGGTGCTACTATTACTAACTCATGATCCTTTTCAAGTTCCTTAGCCAATGTTTGAATGCCTATGGCATCTATTCCATCATCGTTTACTAAAAGTAATCTCATTGCTTGCCTCCTCACAATGTCTTTAATTATTAATTTTTATTAAACTACTAGATACTTTGGGCTTCTATCACAAAATTCACATGTATGCGGACTTGTCCAGTCACTAAAGTTTATCTTATCAAGCTCATAAATATCTGGGGACTGTTCATATGTCTCCACAAATTCCTCTATAGCTGTTTCTAAATGGTCGTTACAAACTACATACATCTAATCACCCCAAATTAAAATTTATTTCGCGTGCGTTTTTTATTAAATTTAGAAATTGGTTATCCATATATAGTATTTGCAAAATATAATTGTTTTACAACATGTTATACTATTATCTGCTTAAAAATTATAAACTTTAGATGGTCTATCTCTATAAGTAAGATCTAAACTTATATCCTTAGTTACATTTATGCCCTTCTCAGTAAGAATATTAGCTACAGTTTGATATGCTAATTCTGGAAAATTGTTTTCTTTACTTAAATGTCCTAAAAGTATGCATTCGTTTTTCCCTGATAGCACTTCTGTTAGAAGTCTTCCAGCATCTTCATTTGAAAGGTGGCCATGCTCTCCTAAAATTCTTTTCTTAAGAAACCAAGGGTACTTTCCTACTTTAAGCATTTCTACATCATGGTTGGATTCAAGAAGCACCATATTGGAACCTTT
>CAZUFW010000049.1:6043-24386 GCA_964619895.1 uncultured Clostridia bacterium
GTTCTCTTTTACTTCTTCACTTACATATCCAGTGTCTGTTACTAAGCTAATCTTTATATTCTCATAATAGAAGCTGTATCCTACTGGTTCTACAGCATCATGAGATACTCTAAATGGAAGTATGTTTAAGTCATGTATTTGAAAAATTTTATCTGAATCAAATACAACTATATTCTCTTCCTTTACTTCTCCTATTTCTGATTTCATACTTGACCAGGTTTTTTCGTTAGCATATATAGGTATATTAAATCTTCTTGATAAAATTCCTATACCATGAATATGATCCTTATGCTCATGTGTAACTAATATTCCATTGATTGTACTAGGATCTACCTCTATGGAAATAAGTGATTCTTGAATCTTTTTTCCACTAAGGCCTGCATCTACTAATAATTTAACTTTTTCTGTCTCTATATATTGGCAGTTTCCACTACTGCCACTTGCTAATGAGCAAAATCTTACAGACATACTGTCTCCTCCAACTGTTGCTTTTTTTGTTTCAGCTTAAAAGTGAATATAAAACAATTATACCATAAAATTATAAGTGTTCATAATTTACTAAGTGTTATAAAAAGCCGAGGTTGCTCGGCTATTTACTAATTCTATATATTTTAGCTCCAAGATTTAGAAGCTTTTGTTCAATATTTTCATAACCCCTATCAATGTGAAATGCATTATCTATTTCTGTCTTTCCATTTGCAATAAGGCCTGCAACTACAAGTGATGCTCCTGCTCTTAAATCTGTAGCCCTAACCCTTGCCCCGCTTAAACTTTCTATTCCTTCGACTATGGCTACTCTTCCGTCCACCTTAATGTTTGCTCCCATTCTCTTTAGCTCATCAATGTATTTGAATCTAGCTTCATAAACACTCTCTGTAATTATACTTGTGCCTTCTGCCATAGATAAGGCTGCTACTATGGGCTGTTGAAGATCTGTTGGAAATCCAGGATAAGGAAGAGTTTTGATATTTACTCCTTTTAGTTTTCCGTCTGATATCACTCTAACAGAATCATCATATTCTATTACTTCTACAAACATCTCTCTTAGCTTTGCTATTATAGATTCTAAGTGCTTTGGTATTACATTGTTAACTGTAACATCTCCTCCAGTAGCTGCTACTGCTACCATATAAGTACCTGCCTCTATCTGATCTGGTATAACGCTGTATGTGCAGCCATGTAATTTCTCTACTCCGTCTATCCTGATTACGTCAGTACCTGCGCCTTTTATATTTGCTCCCATAGAGTTTAAGTAGTTAGCCACATCTACAATATGAGGCTCTTTAGCTGCATTTTCTATTGTTGTTCTACCTTCTGCACATATTGCCGCCATCATTATATTTATTGTAGCCCCTACACTTACTACGTCTAGGTATATTTTGGTTCCAATCAACTTATCTGCTTTGCATTTAATAACTCCATGCTCTATATCTACCTTTGCCCCTAATGCCTCAAAGCCTTTTATATGTTGATCTATGGGCCTAGTTCCTATATCACATCCTCCAGGGTAAGCAACCTCTACTTCCTTGAAACGGCTAAGTCCTGCTCCTAATAAATAATAGGATGCTCTAATCTTTCTCGAGAGTTCATAAGGTGCTACAAATTTCTTAACATTTCTTGTGTCTATAACCATAGTTCCTTTTTCATTTAATTCAACTTCTGCACCAATTGCAGACATGATTTCCGAAATATGATATATGTCTTTTATCCTAGGAAGATTTTCAATTACACATCTTTCTCCTGCTAAAAGTGATGCTGGTATTATTGGTAATGCTGCATTCTTAAACCCACTTATATCAACTGTACCATTAAGCTTATATCCACCCTCGATTATTATTTTATCCATGTCATATGCCTACTGACCTAAGTCAGTATAAGTCACCTCTCTTTCCGACTTAATTTTTGCAAAAAAATATAGAAGAAATATAGTATTTCTTCTATTTATCTTTGCAAAATCCTCTATTTTGTTTAATTATCCTCTAAAAATATTTTTGTGCCATCATCAAATATGATTCTCCAAGCAGGTGTAGTCTTTCCACCCTTAGTGTTATTAGGGTCATTAACGCCAATATGCTTCTGAGGATCAAGATAATAGCATATGGCTATTTCCTCTATTGTTTTCCCATGGGCTTCCTCCATAGTTAATAGCTTAAGTAAAGCTCTAGGAGCAGACATGACAGTCACAGTAGTTGATTCATCTGGTTCAGCTGACTCTATCCAATATCTTTCAAACTTAGTTATGCCATATGAGCTTATAGTAAATCTCATGTAACTTTTTTCAAAGTAAAAACCGTCAATAACCTTAGTATATTCGACATAATACACTTGACCTTCATAATTTATAATGCTTAATTTACAATCTTCATCCGAGAAGCCTTTGTCTTTAATAAAATCTTTAGCTAAATGCTCGGCTTTTTTAGGTGTAAGATTATTATATATTGAATTTGTATTATTATTTTCATATATTATTTCATTACTATCTTTTACAGCAATTTTTTCATTTCCATTTGTATAATATTCATAGCCCTTTATTGTCTCTGTAGTATAGTCCTTTCCTAAAAACCTATAGGCTATATCTTCGGGGTTATACATTTCATATTTAATTCTAAACAAAGGTAAAGATGGTATATTTTTAGGTATATCTACTGCTAACTTAATATTCTTTTCTAGCAAAAAACCTTTCACATCTTTTATAAAATCATCGCCTACTATAGGAACGTTTGTAGTTCTGCTATTTATCAGCACATAAGCTAGAAGAATATTTGTGATGATAAAGGCAATTATAAGAATATTTTTCGCCTTTGACCAGTCCATATTAATTTCACCATCCAATAAATTAATTACCTTGGATTCCCCCCGTTTTCCACATAACCATCATGCCATCATAGGCATCAAATATATAGCTAGAATCTGCAACATCTATTATCCATACTGGTTTTAGTACTGGTTTTAGTACTTGGTTTCCTTCTACCGAATTATCGTAATATGCCAAGTATGCATTCTTAATAGCTAAATTGACACTTTCATCTAGATACTCTGTAGATATTCCTTGTACATAAATTTTTTCATCCTCAATAAATTTTGATTTGATGAAGTCATAATTGCTATCAATTATATCATAGGCTGATAACATGTTTTTATAGCTACTTTTTGGTGTTACTTTCCCTATTTCTTCCCATATACGTCTTCTATATGATCTTACCTGATTATTAAAGACTTCTAACTCTATAGAGTTTAATGTTTCATTCTCATCTGAAATTACAGTTAATCCATCCATTTTATATTTAAAGGTAAATCTATATCCCTTATTGCCTTCAAATTCAATTTCATCAATCTTATAGAGATAGGCATCATCAGGCCATCCCATATGAGTATTAGCAAAATCTATAGCATTCTTAAGACTCAAATAGAAATTTCTTTCCTCTGCACTTGCCTCAATAGCTTTAAAAAATTCAAGGGTACCATTTTCATATATCTTTAAGGTTTTTTGACTATCAACATATATTATGGTCCCATCATTTTCTTCAATTCTTCTTATATATGCCAAATCCCTATCAAAAAATAGCCCCGCTATACTATTTTCATCTAGCTCATTGCTAATATCTATTTCTTTTCTTACATACATCTGTGATAAATTAAAATCCACTTTTAAGGGAATATATGTGTTGTTATTGCCATTAGTGCCTAACAACTCAGAAATTGTATTTGCTCTCGTGTAATCGCTTCTGCTGATATTATCAATTTCATTTTTGATATTCTCTACATCAAAGTTTACACCACTAATTTTGAAATGGCTGGTTCCATCACTAAGTACGATAAAGTTATCTCTTTGAGAATCTAAATAAATATATATGCTACTTACTTTTTTAACAGCATCATTGATTGCAGATGAAAGATCTGCATCAAGTATTTTACTAAATAAAAATGTATATATTTCATCAGAAAAATAGAAGTTAATTGATCTTTTTTTGCTATTCTCTTCAAGTTCTTCACTGCTCAATTCTTCTATCTTAACGTTCTTTGACTGAAACACAACTTTAAGTATTTGTTTCCCTTTATTCCAAAGTCCATGTTCCTTGTCAAAATATAGAACCGCGCGGTTTTTGCCGCCAAAATTAATGATGTATTTCTCAGGCAATACAAAATCTGATACTACATTTTCTTTTACATCTGACTCTTGTCCAAAGGCAAAAGAAGAAAATAATTCTTCTGGAACCTCGATCCATAATTGTTGCACAAGATAAATTGTTGTAAGTACTAGAAAAGCTAGTAAAAAAGATTTCACTCTCTCTATGTTTTTCATAACATCATCTCCAGGGATGATATATTATTTGCTATTTAAAATTGATTTTATAGTATCTATAATAGCATTTTTAGCATTGTCTAAAGTTTTGGCTGCATCATCTATTCCTCTACAAAGAATATATCTTGTATCGCTGTAAGAAATGTCACCTTCTTTTTTTATAGCAACAATTTTATAAAGGCCTTTTTTAAGTTTTAATTGTTTTGGATATGTTCCTGTTGAACTTATTTCTACGTTTTCTGACAATATTAAATCATAATCTTCTGCTTTAATAGCCATAGTCTCTAGAGAATCAAATTCTTCTTTTGTTGTAACATTAGTATTCAAATAAACCTCTAAAGTTACATTTGTTCCTTGCTTTCCCTTAATAGTAATCAAAACAACATCTCCTTCTGTTTGAATACTATTTTCACTAGGCTCTTTTATATGAACTACTTTTTCGATTTTAGGTACTTCTACCTTAACGGCCTGTTTGGAATTTGCATTATCGCCACCAGCATATCCAACAACGCTTGAAACACTAACGGCTACCAATACTAGTACCACCGTAAGGAGTTTTCTAGACATAATAATTCCTCCTCATACCACATAATACTACATTTTCATTATATACCAATTTTATTACAAACATATTACAGTGTAATTAAATTTGAATTACACATATTGTTTACTTTAATGGCAGTATTATGTCGACTATTGTCCCTTTATTAAACTCGCTATTTATCAAAATTTCGCCCTTATGTGCTTCAATAATTTGCCTAGCAATTGAAAGACCTAATCCAGTACCTCCCATTTCCCTGGATCTTGCTTTATCTACTCTATAAAACCTTTCAAATATTCTGTTTATATCTTCTTTTGGAATTCCAATTCCATTATCCTCAACTGTGATGACTACTGTTTCATTATTTGATTTTGCTGAGATTTCAATATTTCCATTGTTAGAAGTATATTTAATTGCATTTGTAATTATATTTAGTATAACCTGCTCTATACCGTCTTTATCAGCTACGATTTGGCCAATATTTTCCTGTACATGCAGCTTTATCTTTTGATTTTTTTCCTCGGCAGATATTTTAATCTTTAAATAAATATTTTCTAATAATTCATTAATGTCTATGGATTTTTTGTTCCATTTTGTTTGTTTATAATCCAAGTCAGATAACTGCAATAAATCCCTTACAATTCTAGCCATTCTATCACATTCATCATCTACTACAGATAAAAATTTCATTGAAATATCCCTGTCTTCTATGGCTCCATCCATCAATGTCTCTGTGTAGCTTTTTATTGTTGTAATTGGGGTTTTAAGCTCATGTGAAACATTAGCAACAAATTCCTTTCTCATGTTCTCAAGCTTTTGCTGCTCTGTAATATCTTGAAATACTATTATCATTCCACCAATATCATTATTCTCATCTATAAGTGGAGCATATTCTGCGTTATATACATTGGAATCTATCTCAATTATTTCGCTGCCTCTCCATTTTCCTTCAGTCATAATATTATTAAGAGTTATTTTACTATTTTTTTCTTCAAATATTTCATCATACCGTACTGTATCTAATTCTTCAGGCTTTACCTTAAGCATATTTAAGGCTATAGGATTGGCATGTATGATTTCTCCATCTAGAGAAACTGCAATAACCCCATCTGCCATATGGGTTATTATAGTATCAAGCTTGCTTTTTTCTTTGTTTACTTCTCCTAATGTACTTTTCAACTTCAATGTCAAGTAATTAAACATACTTGCTAATTGACCAATTTCATCATCAGATTTAACCTCAACCACTTGATCAAAATCTCCCTTAGCCATTCTTTCAGCCTTTTTTGTTACATCATTAATAGGCTCTGTAATACTTCTAGCAATTAAGAAGCCTATCAGAACCGTTATCACCAATGCAAGGACAGTGGCCTTTATTAGGATTATCTTTGACTCTTCTAATGTATCATACATATCAGTCATATCAGATGTTATATATATAATTCCTTTGACACTTCCATTACCTTTTAAAATAGGATATGCTAAGTGCTTCGCCTTACTCGAACCGTTATCTATATAGCTATAGCCTTCTTGTTTTTCTCCACATTTTTTTGCATCAATGATAAGCTCAGCTTGTACCTGACCAAGATTAAAGGCACTTTGTCCTATTATATTGGTGTTGCTTGAATTACTTGCTATGATAGATGCAATATTTGAATCGTCAATAACGTAAATTATCTCTGTTGCATAAACAGGTAGTCGGTTTACGTCTGCTTGGATTTCCTCTTTAACTAAATTCCAGTCATCACTCTTTGATATATTATTAGACATGTTTACTAAGTTTCTAACTCTTGATTCCATCATTCTAGTAGCCTGATTCAAATGATGATCCTCAAACTTTCTTATTATAAAAGCCATAACAATCACCATTGCAATAAAAACCAGGAGGAAATATACTAAAATAAACTTCCACCTTATGCTTTTAAACATAATTTTAGTCCCTCCTAAAGTAGTATCCCACTCCTCGCTTAGTGAGAATATACTTATAGTCTCCAGATTCATCCTCTACTTTTTCTCTCAATCTCCTTATTGTAACATCCACAGTCCTAATATCACCATAATATTCATAGCCCCATACTTCTTCTAAAAGTTGTTCTCTAGTAAATACCTGCTCCGCTCTAGTTGCTAAGAATTTTAATAATTCATATTCTCTTTGTGTAAGGTCAAGTATCTTGTCGTTTTTTCTTACCTCATACTTATTTATATCAATAACTAAATCTCCCAATTCAATTATTTCTTTTCCAGTTAGCTGACTAGATAATTCTGTTCTTCTTAGGTTTGCCTTTACTCTAGCTACCAATTCTCTCATACTAAATGGCTTAGTTATGTAATCATCTGCCCCTAGTTCTAGTCCCAGCACCTTGTCCACTTCTTCTTCTTTCGCCGTGACCATAATCACAGGAATCTGAAGTTTTTGCCTTATTTCCTTTAATACTTGAAAACCATCTTTTTTGGGTAGCATAACATCAAGTAAAATCAAATCTGGTTTTTCGTTAAAAGTCTTATTTATAGCATCTTGCCCATCATAGGCTATAATTACGCTGTATCCTTCTCTTTTAAGATTGAAGCTTAATATATCCGCTATAGGCTTCTCATCTTCAACTATCAATATTTTTTTATCCATTATATACACCTCATATATTGAATTTGACAACTATATATTACATAAATCAAATATTTTACTCTTATTGTTCTTATATTCTATATGTTAATGTTTTTTCCTGCTTATATAAGTAAGCCCCCATTTATAGAAAGTACTTATTCCTTTCTGTTAGTTAAAGAAAGAATCCTAAAGCTGTTAACTATAGGGATTTTTATAATAGAATATATTTATTTGAAATACTAAATAAGTCTCATAAAATTTACTAGAAATAATAGACTTTAGACCTGTTGACACATTTTGTTAAAAAAGGTAGAATGTTCGTAAATGTAATATTATAATGTAGAACGTTAATTATATATCTATGCCCCTATCCTCCTTAATTTTCATACATAAAGTCAACCTATTATTAGACGGTTGACTTTATATTTTTGTTTCATGATTTCATATGAATTGAGTAGTTTATTCAAATTTTTTTAAATCATAAAGATTAGTCTTAAAAACTGCTCTAGTAGATTGATTTATATTGTTACCTTCACCTAATATATCAAGCATATTTCTTAGTTTTTCAAATCCCCAGGTTTCAGATATCCCCTTTACTACTTCAAAGGATTTCCTATATGCAGCAGTTTGGTCTAAATCATCAAACCTTTTATCTATATCCTCAAGAGTAATTTTGTAGTTAGCTGAATCATAGTTTTGCCATTCAAATCCAGTAACTTTATATTCAGTATATAGTGCTAGCCCCTCTGTCAACCACATTGGATAATTTCCCTTGGTAATGTCATCAATTAATAAATGTGCAAACTCATGGACTATTGGCCCATTGACCTCATATATTTGTTGAAAATTTTCATTGTCATTTATCCATATTTTAGGGGACAGAATATTTATAATTCCACTATAATAAACTCCTATAGGAGTATTATTTTTATCAAACCTCAAGTTTTTCAAGAAATCCTTTTCATTGCTATAGATTATTATATCACTCTTAGTAGATGGGCGATATCCGTACATATTACATATGCTATCATAGTATTTATCTGCTATTTCTCCCGTTAGTTTAGCATACTTCTTATCTTCTTTTTCGTATCTTATTATGAAATGCTCTGTTTCAAGTGTATCATAGCCTTCTATATATTTTAGCATCCTTGCTTTTTCAATATGTTTAATCATTGGATAGAAGGACACCTGTAAGATTTCAAAATGATTAATAAATACAAATGTTAGTACAGCTATTAATAATATAATTAATAGGGCATAGCCCCTTTTCAATATGTTCTTCATAAAATATTCCCCCTTTTCAATTCATATGTATGAGGGAACATCATTATTATAACATAACATTATGTAAACTTCATTGTTAAAATATGAAATTTATTTGGCTAGTTTTGATAATATTATTTAATCTTGTCTTAACAATTCAGAAACTGTTACAAACTTAAATCCCCTGCTAACTAATTCAGGGAGAATTTTCTTTAAAGCTTCAATGGTTTGATTCTCCTTTGCTTCATTGTGATCATGAAATAAAATAATGTCTCCATTTCTAGCTTGAGATAGTACTGTTTCTACTATTTTGTCAACACCTGGGTTACTCCAATCCTTAGTATCCTGATAATATGTCCACAAAACTATCTTGCATTGGTTTTCGATTGCAATATCATATACTTTTTGGTCATATGTACCATAAGGTGGTCTAAATACTTCCACTTTTTCTCCTGTGGTTTTATAGATTACCTGTTTAGTACTATCAAATTCATCTTTTATTATTTCTTCTTTCTCTCCTCTTAAATTTATATGATTAAAGCTATGGATACCTATCTCATGTCCCTCTTGCTTTTGTCTAAATAATAGTTCTGGATAGAGTTCTCCATGCTTACCTAATATGAAAAACGTTGCTTTAGCATTATGTTCTTTTAATATATCTAATATTTCTTTTGTGTATATTGGATGAGGACCATCATCAAATGTTAAAGCCAAGACCTTTTTATCCCTCGGTCCATTATGAACTATATTGGTCGCTTTAGCTAAATCGTCAACACTATTTAAAAATGTAATTGTAGCTCTATTTTGGAATAAGAATACTGCAATTAGACCAATAAAAATAATATTAATTATTACACTTAGCTTTGCCCTATTTTTAATCATTGAAGTTCCTCCATTTATCAATATGCCTATTATATAAGATATTAAGAATTTCTTGTCTATATGCAACAAAAAATCCCAGCATAGCTTGTTAGCTCTGCTGAAATTTTTATTATTCTATATTGTGTATAACTCTGTTTATCCATTTGTTTGAAATTAATCTCTTTACTGCAAATATACATTTAACTATCTCCTCTATTGTAAGAAGTGCTACCACTCCATAGACAGGGAGTTTAAAGAAAAGCACTCCAATAAATGAAAGTGGCACACCTAGACCCCACATAGTAAATGCTTCGAGTTTTAGTGAGTACCTTGCATCCCCCCCTCCCCTTAATACTCCTACAATGAGTATAATGTTCAACACTCTCATTACCATAATAAAAGCTGTTATATATAATATCATTAGGCTATCATGGATTACCGTATCAGAAACTTTAAAAATATTTAGGACTCCTTTAGCCGTCACTGCAATAAAAATTGCTAAAAACATTCCCGTTACAGCCCCTAAACCAGCTAAGCGATATGCATATTTCTTTCCTTTTTCTTCTTCTCCTGCTCCGATTTGATTTCCGACCATTACGGCTGCTGCATTTGCAATACCAAAGACAAGTACCATATATAGGTTTTGTATTGTACCAGTTATTTGTATTGCAGCTATTGCCTGTGTTCCTATTCTTCCATAAGCTATTGAGTAGACTACAGCCCCAAGTCCCCAGCATATTTCATTAAGAACTACTGGTATTATAGTTTCAAAGGATTTCATTACAAAATCTTTATCAAAATTAAACATCTCTTTTAAGCTAGCTGCTAAAGTTCCTTTGCCAGCATACACATATATTATCAATATAATAGTTTCTATTACTCTTGCTATTGAAGTTGCTAATGCTGCTCCTTTAACACCCATTTCTGGTGCTCCAAAATGTCCAAATATCAACACATAATTTAATGAGGTGTTAACTGCTAATGCTATTATGCTGACTATCATAGGAAGTACTGTTTTTCCTATGCATCTTAAGGCACTACTAAATGCAAAAGTAATAGCTGTAAATATATAGCTTATACCTACTATCTTAAGATAGTCACTTCCCAGCTTTACTACATTAGCATCTTTATTAAATATTCTAATGATTTTTTCAGGAAAAGCTAAAGCTAAAAATGTAAATATTACAGAAATTACTATCCCAATTAAAAGAGATAAGCCCAATATTTTACGTATATTTTTCTCATCTTTATTTCCCCAGAACTGAGAAATAAATATACCCGCTCCACTACAAAAACCCATTATTAGTATGGCAAAGAGAAAAAAAAGCTGGTTTGCTATTCCTATGGCCGCTATTTCAGATTCTCCAACCCTGCCTATCATTACGGTATCTACCATGTTCAAGGATGAAGCTATAAGATTTTGAATGACGATAGGCAGTGCTATTACATACAATATCTTATAGAAATTAGAATCACTAAAAAGTCTTTTAAAATAATTATTTTTCAACTTATGTCCTCCTTAGCTTTAACAGTAAGAAAAGCTTCTATCGAAGCATTAAAAATCAAGGAAGCTTTTCTTGAAACTCATTGACGGAAAGTTCTTTAAACAAAAATATTAAAGTAAAACTTTCCTATTCGTTATAAAAATAAAACCACCTTGAAGTTTTTCAAAGTGGTTTGCTTCTTCACTCTTAGAGCAAGCTGTGCTTTCCCTATAGTTCTATACTGAATTTTTAATATTATATCATACTTCTCTCGTTTCTCAAATACAATGCTTTCTAAAAAATATTTTTAGTTTTTTATTAACACTTTTAGGACCTAATGCATAGATTAAAGCATAGGAAGGTGAAAAAAATGAGGAGAATGAACAACACAAAAATATGCCCTGTCTTAAGTGCAAAATTGCAAACTCAATCTAATGAAGAACTTCCTGTAATTGTTAGAGTCAGAGAAAACGATACGGATAAGCTTAATAGCTTGGCTAATTATATGGAGGGCAAGGTAAAAAGAAGCCTTCCTTTAGTTGATGCAATTGCCTTAAATATGAATATGAGTGAAATTGACAGATTATCCAAGGATCCAAATATTGAATATATAAGCTACGATTCAAAAGTATTTGCCTTGTTGGATATTGCTAATTCCTCTATCGGAAGCAGTTTCCCCCGGGAAATGGGACTGACGGGAGAAGGTGTAACTGTAGCTGTAGTAGACACAGGAGTATCACCCCACAACGACCTGACAAGACCTAGGAATAGAATAGTTGGATTTAAGGATTTTGTTAATGATAAGGCAAAACCTTATGACGATAATGGTCACGGAACTCATGTAGCTGGTATAATAGCTTCCAATGGATTTTCTTCAAACGGAAAATATACTGGAGTAGCACCTAATGCAAATATTTTAGCTGTTAAAGCTCTAGACGAAGCTGGGAGCGGAAATACCTCTGACATAGTATCTGCAATAGACTGGGTCGTTAAAACCAGGGAACAATATAATACAAAAATCCTAAATCTTTCTCTAGGAAGTCCCGCTAATAATTCCATAAATTCAGATCCTTTAGTTAGAGCAGTTGAAGCAGCTGTAAAAGCAGGTCTTACTGTAATAGTGGCAGCTGGAAATAGTGGCCCGTCAGCTAAAACCATCTTATCTCCAGGAAATAGCCCTAATGTAATTACTGTTGGAGCTGTTGATGATAAGAGGACTCCTGACATAAACGATGATACAATAGCAAACTTTTCAAGTCGTGGACCTACAAAGGAAGGCTTAAGAAAGCCTGATGTAGTAGCACCAGGAGTAAGCATAATGTCTTTATCTAATAAATCAAGTGATGGATATGCTGCATCAAGTGGAACTTCCATGGCTACACCACTTGTATCAGGTTCTGCAGCTCTTATATACAGCAAGTATAAAAATTTAACTCCAAGTCAAGTAAAGACTATGTTTACAAGTTCATGCTCAGATCTTAAAGATAAACAGGAAAATCAGGGAGCTGGAATAATAGACTTAAAGAAATTATTCAAGACTTCTGATAAAGAATCTCCTGGAACTACACCACCGTCTAGGCCTCCTCGCTTTCCCATATCACCGCTACCACCTAAGAGAAAGGAGAGGGAAGAGGTAGCGTCATTCAACGCATTTAGTGAATTTATAATAGTATTAGTTCTGGTACTACTGATTTTGTCTATAAATAATTGATATAACGCAGTCTCACAGCACAAATTTATTTGCTCGCTATCGCTCGCATGAATTTGGTCCTAACGGACACACTGATCATAAACTTATAATAAGGTTGGTGCTCGTTGCGTTTGAGCTATGCTGCAATTTCCCAAATCTATGATTTGGTGTAATTGCAGTACTCAGAAACTTGTTTTCTGAGCTTCCTTAATTTCCCGATAAATACATTCAGAAAATCGGGTTAGGTCATAAAAAAGCCCACATTAGTGGGCTTTAATTATGCTTAATTTATTATTTTTTTCCTATATAACTATAAGGATTTTGAGGTGCTCCGTTCTTTCTAACTTCAAAATGGAGGTGTGGTCCAGTACTTCTACCTGTATTTCCTACAGCGGCTATTGTCTGTCCTTTATAAACCTTATCACCTTTATTTACATACAACTTACTACAGTGAGCATACCTAGTGACAAGTCCCCCACCGTGATCTATGTCAATCATATATCCATAGTTTCCATTTTTGCCGGCAAATATTACTGTTCCACCATCAGATGCGTTTATAGCAGTACCTGTTCTAGCAGCAAGGTCTATTCCTTCATGCATTTTTCCCCATCGTTTTCCAAACCTAGATGAAAGAGTTCCTCTGGTCGGCATTATAAAACTTCCTGTTCCTTGTTTAGGAGGAGGGTTTTTGGTACCCTTAACTACAACCTGTGCTATTGGCTGAGATAGTATAGTTTCTTTCAATATTTCCTTAGCTATTTCTATTCCATTATGTTTTTCTATTTTTACTACTACTTCATTTTTGCCAGTTACACCTTTTTTCTTTATAGACTGCTGATCCTTATACATAGAGTCACTATACTCATATTCGGTTTCGAATTTTATATCTTCAGTATAAACTTTTTCCTCATATGTAGCTACTGTAAGAAAAGGTTTAGGCACCACTAAGCTTATTTCATCACCTGGATGAATCAATATTGGATTTTTTGTCGGATTTGCCCTTTCTAAATCATCTACACTTATATTGTATTTTTGTGCTATTGTCCAATAATTTTCCCCTTTTTCAACTACATGAGTTCTCTCTTCATCAGTTCCTTTTTGAAGTAAGCCAAGGGCTTTATCAAGACTATCAACCTTTGAAGGAGGAACCTCTTTTTTTACTATTTTCACATTCTCTACTATCTTAATATCTTCAACTTTAGAACCATTTTGTTTCGCCATCTGTATGTATGGTTTTTTTATTTCTTCAAGTGCTTCTTTTGCAAGGATTTCAGATCCTAAATAGGAAAAATCTTTGCCATCAATATTAATTGCATAGGCAACAACATTGAACGTTATATTTGATTTAATCTGCTTCTCCATAATAGACTTGCTTGTAAGTTCTTCGTTTTCTGCATGAGCGTCTTCAAAAGACAATTCTTCCTTTATAACTACATCAAGTCCTTGTTCTTTAGCTAGATTCTTTTGTATGGAGCTATATAAGCCAATAGCTTCCTGCTTATCTCTCACAACTCCAATTTCCATATCTCCAAGCTTAACGTTAAATGCTCTTGTAGCAATTTCATGGTCAATACCCTTCTTATATTGAAATAATGAAAATGTAAGGAAAAGAACAGCTGCTAAGCCAATAATGCCTGTTCTAATGTTAAATATTTTCTCATTAAATATTTTTTTCTTAAACATTTCCTTATTAAACATTTCTTTATTGAAAATTTTCTTATTAATTGCTAAATTCTTTAAATTTTTTAATTTGTCTTTTCCTGTGCTTATATTTACAACTCTTATTTTAGAGGCTTTTTCTATTGTAAATTTCTTAATGTCTGCTAATTTGGCTTTCAACAAATTATATATTTCACTTTTACCCGAGCTTTTCATTATCCAACTCCCTTCTATCCTGTAACTATGTTGTAACTTGTCTGTAACAGAATTGTAATTGTAGTTGTACGTTTAAATTATATCACAATTTTGTCATTTGACAACCCCTTATCACAGCCTGTCTTTCTGTTATTTTTTTCATTATTCTGTAGATTTATACCAAAATGTACATATTAACTTCTGCTATTTTGTCGATATGAGGTTAATGTTAAAGCTTAAAGCGCCTTGATATTGAAATCTGAAATGATAATTATTTTTCTTCTTAATTTTTTCTACCAATCTCCCTGAAGCTTCTGCTTCAAATTCCTCGGGAACTATTATCTCTACAAAAAAGTAGTTCATATTTTTATTAAAATTATCATCATTATATATGGGCTCTAGTTTCCATCCATTATCATATTTTACCATGACAGGATACCAACTATTTAACATATATTTTACTGAACCTTCATTTGTTACAGAAGCTAGATGAGAAACTATAGTCTTATACTTTATCTCTATGACAACCCTATCATTTTTTTCTAGTTTTTTATCTAAATTAATCATTAATACATCATTGTCTTTACCTATTAGCTTGAAGTTAGCTTTTTTATTTTTTATTTTTACTGATTCTATTTCTTCATTCTCATAAGGTTTTTCTCTATCTTTAATAGATAGCTCATCTAACAAATCATAACATAGGTTTTCTTTAGGCATCAATATATTCTTAATATGAACAAATACCTTATCAATACTTTTATTAGTCTTATTTATGTACTCTATATTCTCTGTTACATAAAGCTGCTCTTTTTCTGGAATAAACCTAGCAGTTATTATATATTTATTCATCCCTCTAATACCGTTTATATTCCATGTTAATTGGGCATCATCTTCTATAAAAATATATGTAGCAATTGGTACTACCATTATCAGGAGGAGAACAAGCAATTTAAAAAATATATTTCTCATTAAATTTTCCATTATTTTTTACCTCCGTTTTTGTTGTCCATGTTACTAATATATTTTCTCCCATAAGAAATATGACCAAAGGTATGATATAATATTATAAATGCAAAAACAAATTGGTAGGTGAGAAACATGTCCTTTATTTTGGAAGTCACTGATTTAGATTTAGGCGACACTCCTGTGGAGAATATTTTTATAAATGATTATATGCCTATGGCAAATGGTACATACGTAAAGGTCTATTTGTTAGGATATAAATATGCCAAGGATAATGATGATAAGCTTTGCGTTAATAACGAAAGTATATCAAGGCATTTGAATATACCATTATCTGATGTTCTAAAGGCTTGGGATTTTTGGGAGCAAAAAGGAATCATTGTAAAACATAAAAAAGAAGATGCAGATGAATATGATTATAAAGTTGAATTTCTTAATTTAAAACAATTATATATAAAGAATAACTACATGTTAAAGACACAAACAAATACCTCAAGAAGTAATAATACTACAGTATACACTTGTACTGTTGAAGACTTAGTTGAATCTAACAAGATTCCAAGTATTCAAGAAATGTTTTTATCCATTGATTATATAGTAAGACGTCAGTTAGTGCCAAATGAAAAGAGGAAAGTTCTTGAGTGGCTATATAATTTTAATATGAGCCCTGAGGTAATAGTAAAAGCCTTTTTTTATGCAGTAGAAAAGAAAGGCAAAAAGAACATTAACTATGTTGAGGGTATATTAAGAAACTGGTATGATATGAGTATAACCAATCTTGAAACTTTAGAAAGACACATGAAAACTCAAGATGAACGATTCTATAATTATGACAGAATAATGAAATCCCTTGGCTTTAGTAGCAGGACTCCAAGCGAAGCAGAAATTAAAGTAATAGACAAATGGTTTGATGAGTGGAAATTTACAATGGAAGTCATATTAAAAGCTTGTGAAAACACTAAAAGAACTGCTAATCCTAGCGTAAATTACATAGATGGAATACTATCCTCATGGCATGAAAAAGGAATCAAAACTGTTGAAGAAGTAGCAGAAAAGGATAAGCCACAAGCCTCTGCTCAGTCAAAATCTAATAGCAACACTTCAATACGTGTAAACAAGGTAAAAACCAGGTTTCATACTGCTGAGCAAAGGACTGCAAAGTACACGCCTGAAGAATTAGAGGAAATAGCAAGAAAAAGAAGAGGTTGATGAGTATGGAAAAGTCATACATACAAGAAATATTAAGAGAATATGAGATCAGAAGAGACAATGCCTTATTTCAGCAAAGGCTTAGGCAAGAAGAGGTTTACTCAAAAATTCCAAGGTTAAAGGAAATAGACCAAGAAATATCTAGAACTGGCCTAATGATTGCTACTGCCATACTTCAAAGTTCTCAGTCATATGAAGAAAATCTTAATAGGATAAAAACTGAAATGGAAAAATTGAAAAGGGAAAAGGCCATACTTTTGACTGAAAATAATATTCCATTAGAATATTTAGATGTAAATTATACCTGCAATAATTGTAATGACACCGGTTTTTTGAAAAATGGCGCAAAGTGCAGCTGTTTTAAGCAGGAAATGATAAACAGAGCATATAAAATGTCTGGTGTCCAACATGCACTTGAAAAAGAAAATTTTAGAACATTTAATATTAATATATTTTCACCTGAACCTTTTGAAGGTGAGCAATATTCTCCTAGAGAAAATATGTTGAATGTTCTGAATAGATGCGAGGGGTTTTGCATTAACTTTGACGAGGATAATGAGGAAAATTTACTTTTTTATGGCACTACGGGGTTAGGAAAAACCTTTATGTGCAATTGTATAGCAAAGGCATTATTAGATAGAGGAAAAATAGTAATATATCAAACAGCCTTTAAAATTCTAGAAATAATTGAAGAACATAGATTTAGAAAGAATTCTCAACAAGATATAGATGATGATAACTATAATCTATTGTTTGATGCTGACCTTTTAATAATCGATGATCTAGGTACCGAACTTACAAATACATTTACTAATACAGAGATATTTAATATAATTAATTCACGACTTTTTAGAAGAAATAAAACTATTATCTCTACTAATCTTTCTCTTATGGAAATAGCAGATACCTACGATAATAGAACTTTTTCTAGGGTATTTGGTAAATTTGCGCCGCTTAAATTTTACGGACCAGATTTAAGATGGGAAACTTATAAAGGATAATATAACTCAAGCTCACTATTTCAGTTCATGAAATAGTGAGCTTTTTTATAACTCATAGGAAAGTTCTACTTTGGTGCCCTATATAAAAGAACTTTCCGTGAATGGGTTTCAAGAAAAGCTACCTTTAATGCTTCGTTAGAAGCTTTTCTTAAAAGCATGAAAAAAGCCGTCCCGATTCTTTCAATCAAAACAGCCTTTTAATATGGAGCTGGTGAAAGGACTTGAACCCTCAACCTACTGATTACAAGTCAGTTGCTCTACCAATTGAGCTACACCAGCGTATTAACTTTACTTCACGGATTAACTCTTATTTTCCTTTAGCTCGTTCTAAGTAACTAAGCGATGTACACAAAATCGAAATACACGATTTTGGTCCCCTGCTTATACCGATTGAGCTATGCTGCAATTACCCAAATCTTTAATTTGGTCCTTACGGGCACTCCTAATTCTTGAAACAAAATCAAGGTTGGTGTAATTGTAGTACTCAGGAACTTGCTTTCTGAGCTTCCTTAGTTTAATGGCGACCTGGAAGGGACTCGAACCCTCGACCTCCAGCGTGACAGGCTGGCATT
>CAZUFW010000050.1:0-24328 GCA_964619895.1 uncultured Clostridia bacterium
TTGGTGGTGGTGGCTTCGGTCGCCCGGCCGCGTTAATGTAAAAGCCGTGTACATCCACGGTGACGGTAATATAGGTATCCAAGGCAACAATATATTGAAAGGCAACATCAGCGATGGCAAATGTACAGGCGGTGTCCGTCCCGCTTTGTGGCTGAAGCTGTAATGTAATTTGAATCATAACAAATAAGCACTATACCGTGTACGGTATCAAACGGCTCTATAACGTGAGTATTGAGATTATCAAACTTGCAAAAGTGATGTATAATCGTTATGTGTAGCAGCGTTGGGCTTTAACGATAACATAAAAAAATTATATTTTCAAATATGACACGTTGTTGTCTAATTATGCTATAATAAGGAAAAACTTAGTAGGAGGAGTCAAAAATGAGCAGGTACGAAGAAGGATTAAAATTAATCGAAGAAAGCTGTGGCAACGGAAAAGATAATGTCATCGCTCTCTCAACCATCGCAATGGAACCGAGCGCTGACGGAACCCCCTGTCCTTATGTCCGTGATGTGGACGCTTATTATGAAGACGGCGTGTTTTATGTTACTACTTGGGCAAAATCAAATAAAATGCAGCAGATAGCTCAAAACAAAGAGGTTGCATTTTCGGTTTGCTTCGAGGGGATTTCCGGAAATGGAATTGGCGAAAACCTTGGATGGGTTTTAGAACCGAAAAACGCTGAACTAAGGGCTAAACTTCGCAAAGCATTTGCCGATTGGTACGACCAGGCAAACAATGAACAGGATGAAAACTGTGTTATTTTGGCAATCCGCATCACAAGAGGCACGATATTTAGAGACCACGGTGCTGTGCGTTACAATATGGACTTTGTGAATAAGGTAGAGACTGAAGAAGGAAAAATTAGATAAGGTATTAAGCCGTATCTAATAAGTATTTTCTTTATTACGTATTATACCATTAATATTCAGCACATACATAATAAAAAGGTATGTGCTGTTTTTGTTGGAAATCATCTAAAACCAACAAAATATGCTATACTAATATTGGTAATGCGTGATGATGGGAAGGAAGAAACCAATAGATAAATTCCAGTGCTTTTTCGATTATTTATGTCTATACTTGATGTTTTTGCAGAAAATTATTATGAAAAACAAATGGCTTCTTGATTTTAGTAAAATCAAATAGCCATAAGTCGACAATCTGAGAATCCTTATTCTTATTAAGGATTCTTTTTATATATGAAAAATTTTTATTTAAAATGAACTTTTTTCATAATGATATACTCTTATATATGAAAGAAGGTGTTAAGGTGGACGTAGAAATACTAGTGAAAAGAGCAAAACAAGGTGATAAGGATGCATTAGTCCAATTAATTATGGCTAAAAAGCAGGACTATTATAAACTTGCTTGTATATATATGAAAAACAAAGACGATTCATTAGACGCCATGTCTGACATGATTGTAATTCTGCACGAGAAAATTCATCAACTGAAAAAAGCTGACGCCTTTTACAGTTGGAGCAACACAATTTTAGTAAATTGTTGTAAAAAGCTCTTAAAAGAAAAAAGCAAGCTGATTTCATTAGATAACATTGACGAAGAGAGCTGTGAAGGTGAGTTAAAAATCAAAGCAGACCAAATTGTTGTAGAGGAGCATTTATCAAAACTAAGTGAAAAACATCAAGAGGTTATTAAGCTTAAATACTACTTAGATTTAGACTACCAGACTATATCAGATATTTTAAGGATACCAATAGGTACGGTAAAGTCTCGTATTTCCATAGGACTAAAAAATTTAAAAGGAAGTCTTGGAGGTGAAAAATATGAACGAAATTGAAAAGCTATTAAATGATAAGAAATCCCATATGGATAACATAGAAATTCCTAAAGAATTAGAATCAAGGCTATATGAGGCATTAGAAAGCACATCCACGGCTAAACGAAAGAAAAGAAACTGGAAGCCAATAGTAGCAGCTGCTTGTATTATGTTTTTATTGATAGGATATAATTTTAATGCCCTTGCCTACTATGGTAAGAAGCTGCTTGGATATGATCAAGTAATGAATGGAACCTTGAAACAACTAAACGAATTAGGTAAGGGGCAGCCTATTGGAAAGAGCTATACCTTTAATAACGGAATAACAGTCACCCTAGATGGAATAATGGTTGACGAAAATCAGCTATTAGCTTTCTATACAGTCAAAGACCCAAATGGAGCAGTTGATGAAATAAGGCATATTAGTATGTCTGTAAAGGGATTTATTAGAGAATATAACCCAGAGAGTGGAATGGGAGAGATGAACGACGAAAAGACTGAGATAAAATGGGTTCATAGTTTTGAAAAACCTTCTGCATTTGAAAAAAAATTAAGGTTAGACATTTTATTACTAGAGGAAAACAATATTGTAAAAGGCGAGATTAACTTTAGCATAGACCCAAATAAGGCCATGGGGCACACATTGAAGCAAAAGATCAATGAAACACTAAAAGCAGGCGATACGAAGCTTCGCCTAGAGTCAATTGTAGCATCTCCTACAAAAACTGTTTTATACGGCTCAATACAAAACATTATAGAACTAGCAAAGGACCAAATGCTCGGAGAAAGATTTCGTCCTAACAACATAAACATAAAGCTCATAGCCAATGGACAAGAGATAATGCATCAAGGTGGAGGAATGAGTACAGATACTAAGGGGATTAGATTTCATAGTGAATATGATGCATTACCGGGTGATTTAAAATCAATTCAACTTAATATAGTAAGCTTTTCTCTAGATCGTGATATAAATATAAAGGTAGATATTAACAAGGATTCAAATAATCAAAAAGTTAAGGCATTAGGGCAAAATATAGAAATAAATCAGGTATATGAATCAGAAGGAAATACGTTCATTACTATTACTACAAGAGAAGATATAGTTCTTGCTAAGGTGGGACTCATAGTTGACGGAGAAAGAATAAGCCTTAAAGAAACTATTAATAGTGACCTTAAAAAGCTAGAAGATGGAGAAATTATGCATACTAGAACCTTACGTTTTCCTAAAACAGGTAGCAAATATCAATTGAGCATAGAAAAGATGACTTATACACAACCATATAATAAGATTATTGATATACCATTAGATTAGAACATAATATTTGATTTTAATCTATATTTATGCGATAGGAGATTTAAATCCTGTCGCATTTTTTAAAGAAGGAGAAATTTTGGTTACATAGAAGTAACTATAAAGCGAAATTTATTATATGCTAAAAGTAATTAAAAAAGCTATGGAAGAATTATAAATTACTAGATTGGAGAGAGTGATAATTGAAGAAGAGAAAAATAACTAAAGTAGTTACTATATTTACTATTATAATTGGACTAATGACTATTATGAGATTAGGATTTGACTTTTTATTACCTATGTATCTATCATTCAAATTAAATAAAGATATAAATCATGCAAGTTCTATAGGAATTATAGGAGGCGCAGATGGACCAACATCTATTTTTATTGCAAGCCAACCATCTTCACATCTTATTACTAGTATATTTGCACTGCTTGCAATAGCAGGAATTGTTGTACTGTTTTTTCTTAAGAGATCAATGAAATAACTCTAGGAGTTGAAATTAAATATGATTAAAAAGCTTGATTTGAAAGATTTAGAAACAGCAAAGCATATATTAGAGCTACAGACAGCTTCATATAGAGTTGAAGCTGAGATTATACACTTCTATGAAATACCACCTTTAAAGGATACAATAGAAAGCTTGAAAGAATGTGATGAAATTTTTTATGGATACTATATTAATGATGTTTTAGCAGGGATAATTTCATATAAGATTATTGAAAATGTTTTAGATATACACAGAGTTGCCATACATCCCAGCTTTTTTAGAAGGGGAATTGCAGGAAAACTGGTTAGCTTTGTAGAAGGACTTAATAGCAGCATAAATAAAATAGTAGTCTGCACCGGGAAAAAGAACTTGCCTGCTGTTAACCTATACTTAAAAAATGGATACCAAAAGATAAAAGACATAGAAATTAGTAAAGGAATTTATATAACGGAGTTTGAGAAAACTCTAAATGTGTAGTTATTAAATAACATCAATTGTATTAGAATTTATATAAGATACTTATATTATGGAGGTATATAGAGGTGGAAGTTGAACAATTAAAGCGTAAACTAAGAGAGCTAAAGAAAGCAGAAAAACGAATACGCTTTAGCTACAAAGCACCATCGACTATGAAGAAGTATGTTTGGGATGATTACTTTTCAACAAAAACATTTAATGAACTAACAGTAAAGTATCCGCTGTGGAAGATTATTAAATTTAGCAGGCAAGAGTTGGAAGAGGTATTTGAAGAATATTTTTATAGCGTATATTTCCAACAATGCAAGGAAAATGGATTGAGTTTGGATGATATTTATAATGTAGAGGTTTTATCAGTTTTTGGCCTGAATCCAGGAGCCACCATTGATGACGTGAAGAAGAAATTTAGAGAGCTTGCAAAAAAATATCATCCTGATCGCGGTGGAGATAATGATAAAATGATTGAAATAATAAATGCATACCACAAACTAATAAATAAGGAATAACAGTTCGCATATTTACTTATGCTAAAGGAAAGGTGATATTATGAGCTTTTTAAACAATCATTATCCACAAGATTTAAGTAAGCTCCTAGCTGGAATGAACTGCGAGAAAAACCATATTGGCTGTTCAACGGCAGGAGTATATAGATATTATAATGAAAGAATTGCATATTATTTAAAAATTCAACCTGTCTCACATGGTCTTGAAAAAGAGTGTGAAATAATAGACTGGCTAGGAGATAAATTACCAGTTCCAAAAATAATATATTTTAACTCTCATAACGGTTTTGATTATTTACTTATGACTGAAATTGGTGGAGAAATGCTTTGCTCAGACAACTTATTATCAAAACCAGAGGAAGCTGTGAAGCTCCTAGCTGATGGAATAAAAATGCTTAATTCCATTCCAATTGATAATTGTCCCTTTGACAATAACATTGAACTAAAGCTAAAGGAAGCATTGTATAATATAGAAAACAATCTTGTCGATATGTCTGATTGGGAGGAAAATAATAGATACAATACTCCGCGAGAATTACTTGATTATTTGAAGAAAAATAAACCTAAAACCTATACACCTTCATTTACTCATGGAGATTATTGTCTTCCTAATATTTTTTGCAAGGATGGTAAAATTAACGGCTTTATAGATTTAGGGCGAGGCGGGGTAGCTGATATATACCAAGATATAGCCTTATGCGTCAGATCTTTAAAACATAATTACGGAACAGACCAGTATACCGATTTGTTCTTTAAACACTTAGATTTAAAACCAGATTGGGAAAGAATTGATTATTACATACTTCTTGACGAATTGTTCTAATTTTACAAATATGACCCTTATTCAATGACAAGTCACATTTGATATAATTAGATTGTGTCATTAGAAGGAGGAGGAATTGAAATGAGTATTGAAAAACTTAAAAATGTTATTGAAGAAAGCAATAACATTGTGTTTTTCGGAGGAGCGGGAGTTTCTACTGAAAGCAATATACCTGATTTTAGATCTAGTTCAGGGATTTATTCAACTGAAAACAATCTAAAATATCCACCAGAAATGATATTAAGTCATAGCTTTTTTATAAGCCATACAGAAGACTTCTACCATTTCTATAAAACAAAAATGATATATAAAGATGCTAAGCCTAATGATGCTCATCTTGCCCTAGCGGAACTAGAAAAAAGAGGCAAAGTCAAAGCAATAATCACTCAAAACATTGATGGACTTCATCAAATGGCAGGCTCAAAAAATGTACTTGAACTACATGGCTCTGTTTATAGAAATTATTGCACCGAATGCAATAAATACTTTGATCTTGATTATATTATTGAATCAGCTAGTGTGCCAACATGTGATGAGTGTGGCGGCATAGTAAAGCCAGATGTAGTTCTATATGAAGAAAGCTTAGATATGAATGTGTTGAGCAGAGCTTTAAAATATATTCAAGATGCAGATGTACTAATTATTGGAGGAACCTCTTTAACTGTTTACCCAGCAGCTAATTTAGTTGAATATTATAATGGAAATAAGCTAATTTTAATTAATAAATCCCAAACACAATATGATAGGAGAGCGACTTTGACCTTTGACGAAAGTATTGGCAAAGTACTTAAGCAAGTTATTTAAAAATAGGTAGAAAAATATAGTAAATGCGTCAAGAAATAATTTCTTCTTGGCGCATTTGCGCTTTTATTATGTATATGTTATAAAGAAATATAAACAAATGAATAGGAAGGGAAAATAATATGAGTCTCATAAGTATAGAGAATATTTCAAAAAGCTATAGCGAAAAGCAATTACTTAATAATATAAATCTCGGCATAAATGAAGGCGACAAAACAGGTGTTATAGGCATTAACGGTACTGGAAAATCTACATTGTTAAAAATAATTGCAGGAGTAGAAGCAGCAGATGAGGGCAGGATTATAAAAGGTAATTCTGTTAGAGTAGAATACCTTTCACAGAATCCTAATTTTGATCCTGAAGCTACGGTAATTGAACAGGTTTTCAAGGGCAACTCAGAAATCATGAGAATAATTAGGGAGTATGAAAAAGCTATTCAAAATCCAGATATACCAGTTGAAGAAATCACAAGGCTTACAAGTGCCATGGATGCAGCAAATGCATGGCAAATAGAAAGTGAAGCAAAGACTGTATTAACAAAGCTTGGCATATTAGATTTTGGAGCAAAGGTAGGTACATTGTCAGGGGGACAAAGAAAGAGAATAGCTCTAGCATCTGCATTGATTAGTCCTTCAGAATTACTTATTTTAGATGAGCCAACTAACCATCTTGACAACGATACAATAGATTGGCTGGAGCAATATCTGAACAAGAGAAAAGGTGCACTACTGATGGTTACCCACGATAGATATTTTTTAGATAGGGTGGTTAATCAAATAATTGAACTAGATAGTGGAAATCTTCATATATATAAAGGTAATTATAACTATTTCCTTGAGAAAAAATTAGAAAGAGAAGAAATAGAAGCTGCTAGTGAGAGAAAAAGACAAAGTCTAGTGAGAAAAGAACTAGCGTGGATAATGAGAGGTGCAAAGGCACGAAGTACTAAGCAAAAAGCAAGAATAGAACGCTTTGAAAAGCTAAATGAAAAAGTCATAGATTTAAATGATGAAAAGCTAGACATATCAGTAGCTAGTAGTCGTCTTGGAAAAAAGGTAGTAGAGCTGGAACATATCAATAAGTCCTTTGATGATAAAAAGGTGATAGATGATTTTAACTATATAGTTTTAAGGGATGATAGAGTAGGTATAGTAGGACCAAATGGAAGTGGGAAGTCAACACTTATAAATATAATAAGCGGAAGACTAGAGCCTGATAGTGGAAAAGTAGATATAGGAGAAACCGTAAGAATCGGAGTATTTTCTCAAGAAACTTATCATATGGATGATAGCTTAAGAGTGATAGAATATATTAGAGAAGGTGCAGAATTTTTGTCCACGGCAGAAGGGCAAAAAATAAGTGCATCACAAATGCTAGAGAGGTTTTTATTCCCTCCTCATGAGCAATGGGCTCCAATATCTAAGCTTTCTGGTGGAGAAAAAAGAAGATTACATCTACTGAGAGTGCTTATGGATGCTCCCAACGTACTGCTACTAGATGAGCCGACTAACGACCTAGATATTGAAACTCTTACAATTTTAGAAGATTATTTAGAGGAGTTTCAAGGCGCAGTCATTGCTGTTTCCCATGATAGATACTTTTTAGATAAAATGGCAGAGAAAATATTTGTATTCGAAGGAAGTGGAAAGATAAAACAATATACAGGGAACTATACATTGTTTAAAGAGAATGAAACTACGGGTGATGAGGATAATACCCTTAACCGAGGATTAAATAAAGACAAAGATGCGACAAATAAAAATCTTAGTCAGATTAATAAAAGCAATTCAGGAAAAGAAAAGGAAAAACCGTTGAAATTTACGTTTAAAGAACAAAGAGAATATGATGAAATAGATGACATAATCGCTGAACTTGAAGGGAAAATACAGGATGTAGAGACTAAAATTAGTGAAGCAGCTAGTGACTATGTGCTATTACAAGAACTATTAGCACATAAAGAAGACCTAGAAAAGCAATTAGATGAAAAAATGCAAAGATGGGTTTATCTAAACGAATTAGCGGAAGAGATTGAAAAAAACAAGAGACGATAGTCCATTTGAAAGGAATGTAGATATGAGTAAAATATTAGTATTAGCCGAAAAGCCAAGTGTAGCTAGAGATATAGCAAAGGTGCTAAATTGTAATAGTTCAAAAAACGGATGTATAGAGGGAAATAAATATGTAGTCACTTGGGCATTAGGACACTTAGTTACATTAGCAGATCCAGAGGATTATGATAAAAAATATAAAGAGTGGAAAATTGAAGACTTGCCTATTCTTCCATCACCATTAAAACTTACCGTTATTAAGCAAAGCGGGAAACAATTTCAAACTGTTAAGGAGCAAATGCATAGAAAAGATATAAATGAAATTGTAATAGCTACTGATGCAGGACGTGAAGGAGAGCTTGTTGCAAGGTGGATAATTGAAAAAGCTAATGTGAAAAAGCCTATTAAAAGACTTTGGATATCTTCTGTTACAGACAAGGCTATAAAGGAAGGCTTCAATAAATTAAAGGACGGAAAAGAATACGAAAACTTATATGCTTCTGCAGTGGCACGTGCTGAAGCAGACTGGGTTGTAGGTATAAATGCTACACGTGCATTAACATGTAAATATAATGCACAGCTTTCTTGTGGAAGAGTTCAAACTCCTACACTTGCTATGATTGCAAAAAGAGAAGAAGAAATTCAAAAATTCAAACCGAGAAGTTTCTATGGAATCCAGGCTTTATCAAAGGATTTAAAATTAACATGGCAGGATAACCATACAAAAGATATAAAAACCTTTGATAAAGAAAAGTGCGATAAAATATTTTCTTCTATAAAGGGAAAAGATGCAGAAGTAAAAGAAGTTGATAAGTCCTATAAGAAAAACTTCTCTCCAGGGTTATATGATTTAACAGAATTACAGAGGGATGCAAATAGGATTTTTGGTTACTCAGCAAAAGAGACTCTTTCTATTATGCAAAGATTGTATGAAAGCCATAAGGTATTAACATATCCAAGAACTGATTCTAGATATATTTCCTCTGATATAGTAGATACATTAAAGGATAGAATAAAAGCCTGTAGTGTAGGACCATATGCAGCTATAGCTAACAAAGTTCTAAGAAATCCTATAAAAGCAAACAAAGCCTTTGTTGATGACAGCAAGGTTTCAGACCACCATGCTATTATTCCAACAGAGCAGACAGTATTTTTGCCGGAGTTAAATGATAGAGAGAGAAAGATATATGATTTGGTTGTAAAGCGTTTCTTAGCAGTCTTATATCCAGCCTTTGAATACGAGCAGACCACTATAAAAACTAACATTGGAAATGAGACATTTATTGCTAAAGGAAAAATAGTATTATCCCAAGGCTGGAAGGAAGTTTACTCAAATAATTTTGAAGAAGATTATGAAGAAGATGTTGCAGAGCAGATATTACCTAATATAAATAAAGGAGATACATTAAAAATATCTTCTATTATTCAAACTAAAGGAGCAACAAAACCACCAGCGCCTTTTAACGAAGGAACCTTGCTTTCGGCTATGGAAAATCCTAAAAAATATATGGAGGGTGAAGACAAGGCTCTAATCAAAATAATAGGAGAAACTGGTGGGATAGGTACAGTAGCCACAAGAGCAGATATTATTGAAAAGCTGTTTAAAACATTTTTAATAGAAAAGAAGGGTAAGGACATATTCATTACGTCTAAAGGTAAGCAGCTTCTTGAGCTAGTTCCTGAAGACCTAAAATCACCAACATTAACAGCAGAATGGGAGCAAAAGCTAGGAGCCATTTCAAAGGGACAACTAAACAAAAATGCTTTTATTAGTGAAATGAAGAGCTATTCTAAAGCAGTTGTAGGTGAAATAAAGAAAAGTGAAGATACATTTAGACATGATAATCTTACTAAAACTAAATGCCCTGAGTGCGGGAAGTATATGCTTGAGGTAAATGGTAAAAAGGGAAAGATGCTCATATGCCAGGATAGAGAGTGCGGACACAGAAAAAGCATTTCTAAAGAAACCAATGCCAGATGTCCAAATTGTAAGAAAAAGCTACAGCTCCATGGAGAGGGAGAAGGACAAATATTTATCTGCAGCTGTGGATATAGAGAGAAATTATCTGCATTTAATGAAAGAAGGAAAGAATCAAAAAATACAGTTTCCAAAAAAGATGTATCCAGATATCTTAAGGAACAGAAAAAAAGCAAGGAAGAACCAATAAATTCTGCTCTTGCCGATGCATTAGCTAAGTTTAAGCTGAAATAAGAAAGCTACTAATATAGAATGAAAATGAAACCTGGGATAAATAAAGATACAGTGAGAATAGTAAAAGAATTATATAACTGTTTTTATCTGTGGAATGCGAAGAAGATAGAAGGTTAGATGATCCTATTGGTGAAGAAGTTGAAGAATTTATTAAAACGGCTAAAATAATTGAAGGGTGAGTATATGTCTATATAGTGAATTAAAAATAACGAAATAGAGTTATAATATATAAGTTAATATACCCCCTTAAGACGGATAGATTAAATAATAAAAATCTGGGTGTGGTACAATAAAGTAGATACAGGGATAAGAAAAAAATGAATTGATCCTTATCAAGTACAATGATTTTGAGGATTGTTTTGAACAGACTTTTATCAAAATTTAGCCTTTTCTACTTATACAGGACCAATGCTTTCAAGGTTTATTATGATAAAACTTTTAAAAAAGTAACATTTTTTCTTAATCAAAGATATTATTAGCGAGAACAGCAAAAAGAGGTTAGGAATATCCTACCTCTCATTATCAAAATTCGTTAAGTATTCAGTAAAATCTTTGTTGGTGTTAAAATTGAAGTTACGAATGCAGTTAATAAATCTTATGGTAAGTTCCTGTAGGCAATCATCATCTAAATTGCCATTAATGAAACTATTTTTATACATAGAGGGCATAAACATGTCAATTATTTCTTTAGCGGCTTTACTATCTCCTTTTTGAGCTGCCTCAAATAAACTTCGAAATTCTATGTCATTCATATTAACCTCCATTCCGCCGCTACCGCTGGCGGCACAAATAGTAATGAAAAAATGGTGTGCGCGAATCATCACTTTGTTATAATTATTTTAGGAGAAGATATACTACAAAGCACGGTGAGGTGAGACGTAGACTGCTCTTCTCGGCTTAAATCAATATATTAACCAGTGTAGGAATCATCTTTCAAGCACAAATAAGTGGTACTAAAAGTCCGCACGCTAATCATTGCTTTAGCTATTAGTTAAATGTGTGATGGTTCAGTCAGTGTCTTCTCCTTATTATCTTAAAAGAAGGCTTTGCTATGAAAGTTGTTTATCCTATTTGTTGTGGCGTCGATGTGCATAAGTCTTTTCTCGTTGCCACAATTATTACTTTAGGAGGTATATCCCCAAAGTACCTAAAAAACAGATCTTCAACTTTTAATAATTCTATTCTTAAATTCAAACAATGGCTAATTGAGAACAATTATTATGATGTTTTCATGGAATCTATGGGTAAGTATTGGGTACCTGCCGATGTTTACCTCAAACCAGCATTGGTACAAGTTGCCCATGCCTCCTTCAAATCGGACAAATCTCCTTACTACAAAAACAAATACGAACGCATTTACAAAAGGAGGAGAAAAAAGAGAGCAATTATGGCTATAGCAAGGATGATATTCACCGTCATTTACAATATGCTTGCTACGGGTGAAGTATGGAATCCTACTAGTTTATACAAAATTGATATGCCACAATAATTAATGGACAGACAGAAAGAAAAGCCATTAATCAAGCTATAAGACTATTAATTTCCAATGGGGTTATAAAGGACATTGATATTTCTGTGGCATAAGCATAAATCAAATCCAAAGTTTTATTTTTGTGGACCTTATGGGCTTTTATTTGGTATACCCTTTTTTACTATGGTTCAAGTTATTTTCCCGCTATCACCTTTACTTATGTTGAGTTAAAACAGTTTCTATTAACTGAATTAAAGTATTGTTAAGTTGATCAAGTTTCTTATCAACTCTTACCAGTAGGAATGAGGTAATGGCAATAGGGAAGCCCATTGTATTTATTAATTCCTTAAAATAATCCATTTTCATCACCCCTTAATTGATTTTTTTATTCTACAAAGAGCTGCCTTTTTAACTTTATTAACAGCTTGGATAGATACTTTTAATTTATTAGCAATTTCCTTCTCCTCTAATTCTTTAACAAACCTTAAAAACATAATTTCTTTTTGCTTATCTGTCAAATTATTCATAGCAGAGGCTAAGAGCTGATTTGTAAATATCTCTGTAAAATCAATATTTATAGGTTTTGTAATTTCTTCTATGAAATCGACTGGTTTATCTGGAATACTATCAACCCTTTCCTCATTAAAGTTTAAATCCATAGTATTTAAAGTTAATTCTTCTCTCTTATAAACTCGTAAATGATTTCTTTTTAATTCTCTTGCATTTAAGACAATAGATTTATGTAAGTAACTTGTTGCATGAATCTTAAAAAGGTAACTTTTAAATCTTTCATTCAAAACACTACAAGCGTTTTTGTCATGTTCTATGATAGTTTTTTTATAAAGGATTTTATTTTCCTCATTTTCATTAATGAAGTTTTTGGCTAAACTGTTCATTTTATATCCTCCCTTTGTCCAGCTTTTTATATATATTTTATCATTTTTACGAACATATGTTCTATTTTGTATTGTATAAAAAAATATTGATTTTTATATAATTACAAGTTATAGGATAGTTGTTTACTTAATAAGAGGACATCAATGCTTGTTTTTTAAACCATTAATCATAAAATTCGTAGAACATAAAACGACAAAAAAGACAAAAAGTAATCCAATATCATATTTCATTAGATACTAATAAAAAATTGAAAGCTCATATCTATTATCGAATAAGTGGAATTTAACATATCAAATTTAATTAGGGTGTTCTATACCCAAAGTAGCAAGGTAATCATAGATTGTGAAATAATTACAGGATACAATACAAAGTTGCATAGCAACTAAAGAGGTGTTTTAAAGGGTTTTTGAGAAACTAAGTCTCTAAATGAGGTAATAAAGTGAGAAGTTTCAAAACTATAAACGAAATAAAGCTGCCAAAGCTAAAAGATACTGTTATTATTATTGAAAGTGAAGGAAGGAGAAACGAAAGGAAAGTAAAAGGTCTTGTAGTTAATATCTATGACAGATATATACAAGTTAAGAAAACAGGCAAAAATAATGGTATAGCAAGGTTCTTAAAAGCTGATATACTAACAGGAAATCTAGAATGTAAGATTATATAAAAAAGGTGAATTAACTATATTCACCCTTCTTATATATTAGCTATGTAAATAATTTTGTGCATTCTATAATTTGTTTGATAATGAATTATATAAAAGTTCTAAATAATTCATTTCAAATTCTTTATTTATTGTTTCTAAAAAAAATATGGTATTATCCTTACCAATAGCTTTTTCTCTTAATACAATATCCAATTCCTTATTATTAAGCACATGTATTGAAATTGAAGTATAATTATCATTATTTTCGAATGTAAACTCATATTCAATCGAAGAACTATCAGGTTCCTTATTTTGGGGTTTAATATATTCAAATGAGTCAAAGTATTGAAGTATATTATTAATTACATCTTTGTTTGTAGTATCTCTTTGTATATGTAAACGTTTGCCATTGCTTTTAGTCGTTTTTGTTCCATAGACATAATCATATGTATTATTATTTAAATAGTTATGTAAATTATATTTTATATCATTAGATTGACTTTTGTTGTAACCATTATAGCTGATAAGTAACCCTAACAACGATAAAATTAATAAAAACGGTGCATATTTTTTTACCATATATTCACCTCCTATGATTTTCAAATTGCCAAATTATAAATAGTATATCAAAAAAATACTTATTATACAAATATAACAAAATAATGGAATGCTAAAAAAGAAGAGATATAAGAAACCTTTTACATCTCTTCTTTTTATATTATTCATAGTAGAATACAATTCTAAACTTGCACCCATCCACTACCAATATGATATGCAATTGGGGTAGGCATATTTACAACCGTCCATCCTTCCCAAGCTACTTCACCTTCAATGTAAATCTTTATATATTCGTTTTTATGTTTTACTTTTACGCGGTCAGCTTTAGTACTATACATTGTTGCTTCGATATCATCATAAGCCCAATACTGATCTGCTGCTGTACCGCTACTTCCAGAAAAATAGTCTTCTCCTAATAGGTGCAATATTCCTAAAGAGCCTAATATAGTTCCTAGTTTATCACAAAACATACCTGCTAGTTCAACATACCAAGGTGCCTTCAGCTCATCTGCACCTCTATAAATTGCTTTCAATTCGTCCCTAAGGCCCCTTACTTTGTCATAAGACAGAATTTTTTCAGAATAATAACTATCTACTACTTTTATGTTTGACATTATACAATCAACTCCTTTTAGTTATTTAGTAATTGCAAAACGTTTCTCGTTGATCAACTCATTCGCTTTACACTATATAAGAGGAGAAAAGTATTAAAATATTCAACCAATTATAAAAAATAATTCAAAATAAAATCATATTTTACTATAACGCTTAAAGGATATACATTTTTATCCTAAGTTTAAAAAGTGTAGTGTAATGTTAATTATAGTTTTTAAATGAAGTTTAATAATTTGTAAAAAGATTGATAGTTAAAAAGATGCCTGACCCAAATATAGTATTTAAGTCAATATAAGTGCTGAAATTACTGTGGAGTTCAATAAAAATGTTCAAACTTTTTACAAAACTAGCAACTCTTTTAGCTTGAAAGCATATAGTTTTAATCAATCTTTTTTACAAAACGATAACTAACTTGGGTAAAGAAAAAACGATTTTCCTTACTAGGGACGCAGCTATAATATTTGAAAAGCTTATGTCTGGCAATACTGTAGATGATGACAATTAGGTTAATTCTTTTTTAAAAGATAATGAATTTATTGAATTGGTCGAAGATTTTATATGCTGGTCAAGTGATTTTTTAATTAAAAATAGAGTAAGGCAAAAATTTTGGGTAGATAAAGCAGGACTTGTTTTGTTAGAAACTTGTAATTTTTGGTGTAAACATTGTTATAACTCAGGATCTAACTTAAATATCATTGATTCAAATTTATCAATAAATCAATGGTTAGATGTAATATTATCACTAAGAAAATTAGGCTGCATGTACGAAAGATATAAAAACCTTTGACAAAGAAAAGTGCGATAAAATACTTTTGTCTGTAAAGGGAAAAGATGTCGAAGTAATTGAAGTCGATAAGTCCTATAAGAAAAATTTCTCTCCAGGGTTATATGATTTAACAGAATTACAGAGGGATGCAAACAAGATTTTTGGTTATTCAGCAAAAAAGACTCTTTCTATTATGCAAAGATTGTATGAAAGCCATAAGGTACTTACATATCCAAGAACTGATTCTAGATATATTTCTTCTGATATAGTAGATACATTAAAGGATAGAATAAAAGCCTGTAGTGTAGGACCATATGCAGCTATAGCTAACAAAGTTCTAAGAAATCCTATAAAAGCAAACAAAGCCTTTGTTGATGACAGCAAGGTTTCAGACCACCATGCTATTATACCAACAGAGCAGATATTGCCTAGCATAAATAAAGGAGATATAATAAAAATATCTTCTGTTATGCAAACCAAAGGAGCAACCAAACCACCAGCACCTTTTAATGAAGGAACTTTACTTTCTGCTATGGAAAATCCTAAAAAGTATATGGAGGGCGAAGACAAGGCTCTAATCAAAATAATAGGAGAAACTGGTGGTATAAGGACAGTAGCAACAAGGGCAGATATTATTGAAAAGCTATTCTAAAGCAGTTGTAGGTGAAATAAAGAAAAGTGAAGATACATTTAGACATGATAATCTTACTAAAACTAAATGCCCTGAGTGCGGGAAGTATATGCTTGAGGTAAATGGTAAAAAGGGAAAGATGCTCATATGCCAGGATAGAGAGTGCGGACACAGAAAAAGCATTTCTAAAGAAACCAATGCCAGATGTCCAAATTGTAAGAAAAAGCTACAGCTCCATGGAGAGGGAGAAGGACAAATATTTATCTGCAGCTGTGGATATAGAGAGAAATTATCTGCATTTAATGAAAGAAGGAAAGAATCAAAAAATACAGTTTCCAAAAAAGATGTATCCAGATATCTTAAGGAACAGAAAAAAAGCAAGGAAGAACCAATAAATTCTGCTCTTGCCGATGCATTATCTAAGCTTAAGCTAAAATAGAGGTGTTTTCCATGTACAAAATAATGGTAATTGAAGATGATAAAAAACTCCAAGAATTAATTAAAGGCCATCTAGAAAAGTATGGTTATGAAACATGTTCAGTTGAGGATTTCTCACAGATAAAAAAAGAATTTATCAATCATAACCCTCATTTAGTTCTAATGGACATTAATCTTCCATATTATGATGGCTTTTATTGGTGCAGGGATATAAGGACAGTTTCAAAGGTTCCTATAATCTTTATTTCTGCCAGAGGCTCAGATATGGATCAGGTCATGGCCATAGAAAATGGGGGGGACGATTATATTACCAAGCCCTTTTCCTATGATTTGCTCATAGTAAAGATAAAGGGAGTTATTAGAAGAGTATATGGAGAGTACTCTGAAAACAGCCATAGTGAAGTTTATGAAGTAGATGGCTTATATCTGTATATTCATCAAAATATAATAGAGTATAATGATAAAAAAACTGAGCTTAGCACCAAGGAATTTTTATTATTATACTCTTTACTTAAAAATGTCAATCAAATAGTTTCAAGGGAAGAGTTGCTAGAAATATTATGGAATGATATAGACTTTGTAGATGATAATACACTTTCAGTAAACATTACAAGACTTAGAAAGAGACTTGAGGACATAGGAATAGAAGATGCTATAGAGACTAAAAGAGGACAGGGCTATAAAGTCGTAAACAATTGGAGTAGATAGACTAGAGAATAGAGGTGTACTGTGTATGAATTTTAAAAATTATATCAAGGATAGAATTAGTTATATAGTGGCTTTTTTTGCAAATACATTTCTGATAATTTTAGTAATGTACCTAACCCTAATCATTAATCATAGAAAGTTTCCCAAGGAAAATGTACTTTATTCTTTCTTGATATCATTGGTATTATTTTTATTTTTCATGGCATACGATTATTTTAAAAGCAGGCCTTTTTATAATTATCTTAACAAAGCAGCTAATTCATCTAATAATTTAGACAGTATTTTAAGTGTGACAGATGCCAGAACTTACGAACAACTAATGTATAATAAAATCTTGAATGAAACATACAAATCATATAGTGATAAGCTATCTAAATATGAAGAAAACCAAAAACAATATATATACTTTATCAATCAATGGGTACATCAGATGAAGACCCCTGTATCAGTGATTAATCTATTGCTGCAAGACAAAAATAAAGAAAACTATAAGGAAACACTTGAAAGCATTTATGAAGAGAATGAAAAGATAACTCATGGACTAGAGATGATGCTCTGCAATGCAAGACTAAGTCAATTTAATCTAGATTTTAAAGTTGAAAAGGTTGATATTCTATCAGTAATAAGAAAAGTGATAAACAATAATAAAAAATCCATAATAAGAAATTCCATATACCCTAAGATAATATGTGAAGAAGATATAACTGTAGAAACAGATAATAAGTGGATATCTTTCGTAATAAATCAAATCCTAGTGAATGCAATAAAGTATTCAAAAGATATTTCAGCTGAAGATAAACATATTATATTTGAAATAAAAGATGAAGGGGCAAGGACTATCTTGTCTATTGAAGATCAAGGCATTGGAATACCAAAAGAGGATAGAGCTAGAGTATTTAATGCTTTTTTCACAGGAATCAATGGGAGAAAAACCTCTGAATCAACAGGAATGGGAATGTATTTATCTAAGAGAATATGCGATGAATTAGGCCATGGCTTGGCATTAGAATCAGAGGAAGGAAAAGGCACCAAGTTTTTTATTATATTTTATAAAGGGAAAAGCATATTTAATCTTTCAATAATGTAAGATATACAATTATAATGAAAGGGAAATCGATACTAAGATTTCCTTTTTTTCTTTATAATAAATATAAGCACTAACCCATGGGATGGTAATGGAATGTTTGCGAAGTAAAATACACGTTCAACGTTTCAAACATGAGTAATTCTAAAGCTCATTACAATGAAAAATCTTAAAATTTGCAAACTCGCTACGCTCAAACATGCAAATTTCTTAACAGATTTTTCATTTACATTCGCTAAGAATTACAGTCATGTTCTGCAAATGTTTCTCTTAGTATTTTACTTCGCAAACAAGAAATTTATGAATAAACGGAGGTATGGGAATATGTCAGTATTAAAAGCAGATAACATAACCAAAATATATGGTAATAAAAAAGGAGGCCTAACAGTAAAGGCTTTAGATAAATTTAGCATTAGCATAGAGGATGGAGAATTTGTAGGAGTAATGGGTCCTTCTGGTAGTGGGAAAACTACTCTATTAAATATATTAGCTACTATAGATACGCCTTCTTCGGGAGAGCTTTATATAAATGGAACAAATCCTATGAAATTAGACGAAAAGCATACAGCTTTGTTTAGAAGAAAAGAACTGGGATTCATTTTCCAAGACTTTAATCTTCTAGACACACTGTCAATAAAAGAGAATATTATTCTTCCGCTGGCATTAGAAAAAGTGGGAGCAAGGGTAATAGAAGAAAAGGTAAATGATATAGCGGGGATATTAAACATAAAAGATATACTCAACAAGAGACCTTATGAGGTATCTGGGGGACAGCAGCAAAGGGCAGCATGTGCAAGGGCACTTATACACAACCCATCCATAATTCTTGCAGATGAGCCTACCGGAAATTTGGATTCTAAATCCTCTCAAGAGGTTATGGAATCCCTAAAAAGCCTAAATGAAGAAAGAAATGCTACAATAATGATGGTAACTCATGATCCTTTTGCAGCAAGCTTTTGTCATAGAATAATAATGATAAAGGACGGCCAATTTTTCTTAGAGATTGTAAAGGGTAATAATAGACAGGCATTTTTCCAAGAAATATTAGACTCCCTTTCTCTGTTAGGAGGGAACTACAATGACATTGCGTGATATAGCATATAAGAACATTAAAGGAAACTTCAATAGATATATAATGTATTATTTGAGCAATACCCTTGTAGTATTAGTATTTTTCATATTTGCTAACTTCATATTTAATCCTACTGTATCTAAGGTAGGTACATTAGGAACTAAAGGGGTATTAGCTGCTAATACAATGATAGTATGTGAAGTTTTGATATTAGTATTTACTTTCCTATTTACCTTCTACTCAATCTCTAATTTTCTCAAGTCTAGAGAGAAGGAGTTTGGACTTTTGTCCATGTTTGGATTGACTAAGGCAGAGATAAGAAGATATGTAATCTATGAGAATCTGTTTGTATCCTTCATATCTATTATCTCAGGTCTTTTGCTAGGAATACTTTTTTCAAAGCTATTCTTTATGGCTATAACAGTCATCATGGTATTAGACGTAGAAGTACCGTTTCTAATATCAATTAAAGCAGTAGTTATCACTGCACTAAGCTTTATTGCACTATTTCAAGGAATAAGCTATATAGTTACATTTAGAATTAAAAATAATAACATAGCAGAGTTACTAAAAGGAGCTAGAGTTGCTCAGCCTATACCTAAATTTTCCGTAGTTAAAACTGTTTTAGCAGTTTTATTTATTGCCATAGGCTACGGAATGGCAGTATTGTCAGGAATGTGGATAATTCTTACAATGTTCCCTATATTGTTTTTTACTGTTACAGGAACCTACTTTTTATTTTCGCAATTCAGTGTATTTGTAACTAGTAAGCTTAAAGGAAATAAAAAGGTGTTTTATAATGGGACTAATATGATTACATTATCTCAGATAATATACAAGCTAAAGGACAATGCAAAGGTATTGTTTATAGTATCTATATTAGGAGCAATTACATTAACTGCATCAGCCAGTGTTTACTCTGTTCAGCAAAGTATAAAAGCAAAAATACAGTTAAGTCATCCACATGATATTAGCTTCATGGAAATGGGAGTAGGATTAAATGATATGTCTATTCTGCAGAAATCAGAAGAGATAATAGAAAAGCACGGAAATGAAATAAGTAATAAAAATCAGGTTCTCTTACTAAGAGCTAAAAATCAAGACAAACCTGTTAATGATGATAAAGAGAAAAACCCATATCGTAAACCCAATATAGAAGATTTCTATGTAATGTCTAACTCTGATTATAATCTATTAGCAGAACAATTTAGAAAAGAAAAAATTACATTAAGTGAAGGTAAGGTTTACGTTAATTCTTATGAATTTGTAATCATGGGTGGTAAAGACGAGAAATTATTTGCTGGCAATGAATTTTTGACATTAGTAATAAACGGTGAACCTAATAAATTTAAACTTGTAGGCGAGGCAACTGGAGGAGTAATAGATGTTTATGAGAATAAAACTAATGTAGCTATAGTGAGTGATGTTGATTTTGAGAAATTCAAAACTAATACTCCTAAAGAAAAGCAAATTATGTATTATGGATATAATATTAAAGACTGGCTAAAGTCTGCTAATGCAGTAAAAGAAATAGAGTCTATAGTTCCTCAAAATGATAATATCCTTTTCTCTGAAAAAATAACAGACTTTGCCGACATAATGCAGACTACTTCATTGTTCTTATTTATCGGAACATTTATATCAGTACTGTTTTTTATAGCTACAGGCAGTATTATATACTTTAAAATGTTTAATGAAATCCAAAAGGATAGACAAGAGTTCATATCCCTAAGGAAAATGGGAATGGCAGATGGTGAAATGAGAAGAATCATATCTACACAATCATTTATTGTATTCTTTTTACCATTCATAGTGACATTTAGCCATGCATCCTTTGCATTAATTGCTTTAAGCAATCTGCTTTCAGACGATATTACTTTATATTTTCTAACCATAGCAGCAATATACCTAGTGTTCCAAACATTCTATTATGTGTTTGCAAAGACTATGTACACTAAACAAATAAGAAATCTAGGAGTATAAACTAGTAACCGGGCATATGCCCGGTTTTTTTATCTTAAAATTTTAGCGTGGCATCATATTAGTTAGTTGCATGTTTATGTAAAATAAATAAAAATGTGGAAGGATTAGGCTGAAATATGTAGAAGTAATATATGACTTATATTATTACCCAAAGATTACTTCCAGAGGTGATAAGAAGTGATAAGTATACAGAAAATTAACAGAGAGGAAATACAGATCAGATTTAATTTTAAACAAGAGTTAGTAGATAAAATCAGAAATATAGAAGGAAGGAGATGGGAACCCAATACAAAGTCTTGGATAATACCAAATAACGCAAAAAGTATAAATGCATTAATTAGATTTTTTATTAATGAGGATATTGACTGGGGAAGTATATTTAACATTACTATTTTAAATTATAAAGGTACATATAGAGAAGAGATTAATATAGTCCTAAAAGAACTTGAGAAACAAATGTCCTTACAAGGGTTTTCTCCAAAAACAAAGAAAGCTTATATAGGACATTCAAGAAGATTTATGGAATTTTTAGATAAGAAACCTATAGATATTAATAAGATAGATATAGAGAATTATATGTACTATTTACTAAATGAACAAAGGGTAAGTCATTCATATGCAAATCAAGCTATAAATGCAATAAAATTTATGTTTAAAATTGTTTTGAAAAAAGAAAATATAGTCTATGAACTTGCAAGACCAAAAAAAGAAAAAAAGCTGCCAAATGTGCTTAGTGAAGAAGAAGTATTAAAGATACTTAATGCACTATCTAATACAAAGCATAAAGCTATTTTGTATCTAATATATTCATCTGGGCTTAGGGTAAGTGAAGTTGTACGGCTTAAAGCAAAGGATATAGACAGTAAAAGGATGATGATACATATACACCAAGGTAAGGGTGGAAAAGATAGGTACACTATGCTATCTGAGTCAGCACTTCAAATACTAAGAAGATATTATAGTGAAGAAAGGCCAGATGAGTGGATTTTTCCTGGTGCAAATGGAGATAGCTTTATTACAGAAAGGACAGTGCAGAGAATATTTCAAAATGCATGCCAAAAGGCTAAAATCAATAGAAATGTGAGTGTACATTGCTTAAGGCATTCATTTGCAACCCATTTATTGGAGGGAGGTACTGATATTAGATATATACAAGAGCTTTTAGGACACAGTAGTTCAAAAACAACAGAAATTTATACACATGTAACCCAATCATCAATTAGTAAGATAAAAAGTCCATTAGATAAAATAATGAATGATAAATAGCTAAACAAAATAGGAAATATAAATACTATAATGCTAGTGTCGCTTTATATTCTAAATAAGACAGATTGCCGACACTACGTCGGAGATTTATAAGTTAGAAGACATGACAATATCGGGGCAGTTCTCTGGGGGTCTTTGTAAAAGGCAAGAAACTATGTAATGCAAAATAATAAGTGTGAAAATTTTTTTTTGTGATAGGAGAACCAAAGTAAAGAAATTATTTTGGAGGTAAATGAATGATAATAAGAGAATATGAGGATAAAGATGAGTTAGAATGGGTTAGATGCAGGGTTTTATCTTTTTTAGATAGTGCATACTTTGATAATGTATTAAGGGAAAAAGAACGTTATAACAATCCTTCAATTGAATTGGTTGCAGAAGTAGATGGTAAAATAGTGGGATTAATCGATGTTGAATATGAAATAGAAAAAGGAACAGTTTGTTATATTACTAGCGAACTGGGTGGGGTAATATGGCACTTAGCTGTATTGCCTGAATATAGGAATCGTGGAATATCGACATCACTATTGAATGAAGTAATAGCCATATTAAAGAATAAAGAAGTAAGAAGACTTGAAGCATGGACAAGGGATGATAAATGGGTAAATGATTGGTACATAAACAGAGGATTTAACTGGAGAGAAGGATATCTACACGTTTATGCTGAAGGGGATGAATGTGATGAAATTACTCAATCCAAAATTGAAAAATTATATATATGTAATTGTTATGGGCACTATGTAGGCAAAAATAAGGAAGATATTTTGGGTAAGTTTAAGAGAGTGCACGAATGTAATCTATATGAACTGAACTTATATAAATTCCAATAAATTGACTTTAAGTAAGGATTCGTTGGGGAAAAGAAGTTGTCACATCTGCTAACAAAATATTTGCGCAAGGGTGCACTAGGGCAAGTTTTTGGGGCAGTGTGCACCACATCCCTTCACCGGGAGCGAAGCTCCGCCAGGAGGTCTATCTTTTGGGTCCAGTTCAGGGACGTCGCAAATACGAGAACGTTAGGCGAAATGTAATGCAAAAACTACACTGTTTTGTGTGGTTGTTAGAGAACTTATGCTGGGTTTAAAATAAACTGAAAAACAACACTTTGGAGGTATTATGATAGATAAATTACAGGTAATGGATTTGCTTCTGCAAGCATGCCCATCATATAAAACAAGATGGAATGAATACTGTAAAAGTTGCTATAGTGATGGAGAAGAAAGACTGTTTTATGTTGATGTAGGAGATTTTGCTCATCATTTAGTTGATTCATATAAGGTGAATAAGACCTTTGAATTTCATCAAGTATTTGACGTGATTGAACAACTCCACTTATACGGAGATGATTATGTAAAAGAACTGGCTACTATAGGGCTACTTGAAGGGATGCAAAATGTATCTCTGAATAATGAATTAGATCCAAATGTCTTCGTGCCATATTTAAAACCTGAAACAAAGGTATGGTGGGATAGGTTAAATGATTTTTGGTCGGGTAACATTACATATATTCATGATGAAAACTAAGTTAATGTATAATCTCACATTAACATTAAAGTGGATGTCCTTTTTTATCTGATGAACAAGAAGGCAAGACACTCCGCCTAACAAAATATCTCCGTTTGCTACGCACATCTCTTCACTGGGTGCAAGCACCGCCTACGAAGAAGTGCGTTGAGGGTCCAGTTCAGAGACATCGGAGATACGGGACGTTAAGTGAAATGGCAATATCGTAGCAGAGCTTCGAAGCATTTATTCGGTTTTTA
>CAZUFW010000051.1:0-24220 GCA_964619895.1 uncultured Clostridia bacterium
TTCTACTTTATTATTTTTTATTTAAAGAACCTGTTATGACCTCAATGAGTTTCAGAAAAGGCTACCTTATAACGTTTATATAAAAACCTTTTTTACAATACTAGAAATAATACTATAGAAAAATTAGTCTAAGGTACTAGTTATTTAACGATATAAGCCCCTTCTCCAGTTATTTCTACTATATCTCCACTTTTGATTTTTTTCCCTCTTTCAAGTGACACTTCACCATTAACTTTAACTTCACCTTGTTTAATTATTTCTTTGCTATGACCGCCAGTTTGTGCGGCACCTATATATTTTAAAAATTGATCAAGTTTTATAAATTCTGTACTTATGGTTACTTCTTTCATCTCATCAAACTCCTCTCTAAATTTAATAGACACCTATTGTTATAGGTGTCTTATGTCTAATCTTCAGCTGCAAGTCTTACAGGCAACACTAAGTAAGTATAACTATTATCCTCTGCTGGCCTTATTATGCAAGGATTAACATTTGAAATCATGTCCATTACTATTTCTTCACTATCTATTGCTTTTATTCCTTCTAAGATATACTTTGAATTAAAGGCTATTTTAATATCATTTCCTTCTAATTCTATAGGTAGCTCCTCATATACATTACCTATTTCTGAATTAGATGTTATTATGAGCCTATCATCTGATATATCTAGTTTCACTAGATTATTTTTACCTTCTCTTGCAAGTAATGAAGCTCTTTCTAAGCATTCTTGGAAATCTCTAGTTTTAACTTTTATTTTTAGTTTATATTCATTTCTTATAATATCATTATAGTTTAAAAATTGTCCTTCTAATAATCTAGAAGTAATTATAGTATCTCCAAAATTAAATATTACATTACCTTGAGTGTAGCTTATTTTAACTTCTGCATCATCATCCTCGAGTATTTTACTTACTTCATTTAAAGTTTTTGCTGGAATAACAACCTTAATGTCTTCATCTACATTAACAGATACTTTTTTAACAGCAAGCCTATAACCATCGATAGCAACTAATGAAGCACTATTGTTATTAGTTTCGAATAAAGCTCCTGTTAGTATTGGCCTAGTTTCATCTTGAGCAGCTGCAAATATTGTTTGTCTAATCATAGATTTTAATAAATCTTTTGGAATCTCAAAATAATTACCTTCAAATATTTCAGGTAACTGTGGATAATCTAATGAAGGCTGGCCTATTATATTAAATTTTGAATTTCCACAGTTAATATGTACATTATTATTTTCATCCACATTTATATCGATAGGTAAATCTGGTAGTTTTCTAACGATATCCCCAAAAATTCTTGATGTTATTACTATAGAGCCTTCTTCAATTATATCACAATCTATAGATGACTTTATTCCGATTTCTAAATCTGTTCCAGTAAGTTTAAGTTTACCTTCCTCTGCTTCTAATAAGATTCCACTGAGTATTGGTAGTGTAGACTTTGAAGATATTCCTTTTTGAACGACACTTATGCATTTAGATAAGTCCTTTTGTTGTATACGAAATTTCAATTGTGGATAACCTCCTTTTGTTTGGTTTGAGATATATAAATATAAATACATTAGTAGTAATAGTAATAGGGGCAGTGGATATGTGGATAAGCCAAAAATTACTTGAAATACTCGTAAAATAAGCTGTTAGTTAAATGTTAGTATGTTTACTGATTTTATCCACATATATAGCATAATATAAACAATTTATTATTATCAAATTTTTTATCAACATAATATAAACAGATTATTAACATTTGGCTGTTAATAATACAAACTGCTTTTGGGAGAGTAAATTTTCATCTAAATGGATTAGTTACCCTTTATCTCGTCAACCATATTACTAATTTTCTGCTTAAAATCTATATCATTTTCAATATCTGAAGTTATTTTTTCATAAGCATGAATTACAGTTGTATGATCTCTTCCCCCAAATTCTTCACCAATTTTAGGAAGGGATAAGTCTGTAAGCTCTCTACAAAGGTACATTGCTATTTGTCTAGGATATGAAATTGACCTTGTCCTTCTTTTAGAGCTAAAATCTTCAACTTTTACGTTAAGATTCTTAGCTATTACTTCCTTTATTAGTTTAACAGTAATTTCTTTAGGTTTAGTATTTGATATGATATCTTTTAATGCTTCACTAGCTAGCTCTAAGGTAATTTCTTTATTTGTTAAGGAAGAATATGCTACAACTCTTATTAAGGCGCCTTCTAGCTCTCTTATATTTGATTGTATTTTTGTAGCAATATAGTGTGTTACATCATTTGGTACGTCTATATTCTCTACCTTGGCTTTTTTTCTTAAAATAGCGATTCTAGTTTCTAAATCTGGTGGTTGAATATCTGCCGTAAGGCCCCACTCAAATCTAGAACGAAGTCTATCCTCCAATGTTGCTATTTCCTTAGGTGGCCTATCACTTGATATAATAATTTGCTTATTTGATGCATGTAATTCATTAAAAGTGTGAAAGAACTCTTCTTCTGTTCTTTCTTTTCCAGCAATAAATTGTATATCATCTACTAGCAGTACATCTACGTTTCTATATTTATTTCTAAACTCTACATTTCTGTCATCTCTAATTGAATTTATCAGCTCATTAGTAAACTTTTCAGATGAAACATAAATAACACTAGCCTTTGGATTTTGATTAAGTATATAGTGTCCTATTGCATGCATAAGGTGAGTCTTACCTAATCCAACGCCTCCATATATAAATAAAGGATTGTATGCTTTTGCTGGCGCCTCTGCTACTGCTAAAGAAGCAGCATGTGCAAATCTATTGCTATTTCCAATTACGAAGGTGTCAAATACGTATTTAGGGTTTAACTGAGATCTTGAGGAGTTGCTTTCAACAGATTCAGTTACAATAGTTTGTCCAATATCATTAGATATGTCTTCTCCTGGAATAAGAAATTTAATATCGAAATCAATATTTGAAATTTGTTTTATTGCATTTTTAATTAAAGTGAGATATCTAGCTTCCAGTATGCCTTTAGTGAACTCATTAGGAGCTCCAAGTATTATGAAATTATCATTTATTGCTATAGGCTCTATTGTTTTAAGCCATGTATTGAAGCTAACTTCTGTTAATTCATTTTTAATGAGTTTTAAAGCGCTACTCCAAATTTCTTCTAATTTTAAACTCATTTTTTTCCCTCCTATTCATAAAAGATTATTGTCAAATAATAGTTTTTTATAACATTCGTCTAGTTAAATATATAATAATGGATAATTATAAACAAAGTTATCCACAAAATAATAAAAAATATAATTAACTAAATGAATAATAATTATCAACATGGCAATTATAAAAAATGTGAATAGTGTGTTAATAACAATAAAAATGAAATAGAAAAATGTAGCAATTATATAGTTATCAACAGAAATAATGTAATATATGATGTGGATAAAAAAAAGAGAAATATCAATATCAGAAAGTTAACACTATATGAACAAGAAAAAGTTATACACAAATTTATCCACAGATTGTTAATAAGTATTTGAATTGTTAATAAACAATCCACATTTTCATTTATAATAACAAAAAATAATAGAATTATCAACAGTAATATTAAGATATCCACAGACATAACACTATGTGGAATAATGTTATCAACAGGTTATATGTTTTAATAGGTAAATATTAAACGAAAAATAGTATAAAGTACTATTATATATAAGCAATAAATCCACTTATTTTCTTAGAGTTCTGATATGATTCCAAAAATATTTATAATTCTTGACATTAAGCGTATATGCTAATATAATCTTATAGTAGTGTCTGTATTTTCCGGATAAACTAAGACTCAGTTCAGATGGATATTATTATACAGCTGAACGCAAAGTCGTGTTATCCATGAGCTATGCAGTTCTTTACTCAAGTCTAATATAATTGAGTAATAGAATTGTAAGCTATCGGATAAAAATGAAAATTCAGCGATTTTATATAAGTGGCAATATTTGAAGGGGGTGTTAGTATGAAAATGACTTATCAACCAAAAAAGAGACAAAGAAGCAAAGAACATGGATTTAGAAAAAGAATGAGTACAAAGTCAGGTAGAGAAGTATTAAGAAGACGTAGAAGAAAAGGTAGAAAAAGATTGACAGCATAAGGCCGCGTTATGTGGCCTTTTTATTCAATTTAGGAGGAAATCTCTAAGGAGTAAATTTTATGGAAAAGAAACTAAAGTTAAAGAGTAACAGAGATTTTAGGAAAACTTATGATAAAGGGAAATCCTTTGCAAATAAATATTTAGTAATTTTTTTTATTAAAAATGGACTAGAGAGCAATAGGATAGGAGTAGCTGTTACTAAAAAGCTTGGAAGAAGTGTTGTTAGGAATAAGGTTAGAAGAAGGATTAGAGAGGCCTATAGATTGAATAATCATAAAGTAAGACAAGGTTATGACATAGTTTTTTTGTCGAGGGTTGGCGCAAAGGAAGTTGGTTATAAGGAATTGGAAAGCGCTGTTTTACATTTGCTTAGATTGGCTGGTTTACTTAAAAAAGGTGAATAAGTATGAAAAGGCTGATTATTTTTTTTATAAAGCTATATCAAAAAAGAATATCTCCTTTGAAACCTAGGACTTGCAGATTTTATCCAACCTGTTCAGAATATTCGATTCAGGCTATTGAAAAATATGGCTTTATAAAAGGCAGTGCCAAAAGTATTAAGAGAATTTTAAGATGCAATCCATTTAACCCTGGAGGATATGATCCTCTAGAGTAAAGAGGGGGTTATTTAATGATAGATATATTTGCAAGACCGTTAGGTGCTTTGCTGAAATTTGTGTTCGATATGATAGTGGGGGCAGGATTAGATTTACCTAAATTGTCTGCCTATTCTCTTGCTATTATAATTACAACGATTATTTTTAAGTTTTTATTATTACCACTTACTTTTAAACAAATGAAATCAATGAAAAATATGCAGGAAATACAACCTAAGATCCAGGAGTTACAGAAGAAATATAAGAATGATCCGCAAACTTTGAATCAAAAAACAATGGAACTTTACAAAGAACATAAAGTTAATCCATTTGGTGGATGTTTTCCTCTATTAATTCAATTTCCAATAATTATTGCATTTTTTAGAGTAATGCAATTCCCTGTTCCTTACGTATTTAAGGAACAAGCAATATATGATGGCTTAAATAGAAGTTTTCTTTGGATAAAAGATATTGGACTTGCACCTGGTGCTATGATTGATGGTGTAATGAACGGTGTAAGCCTGGCTGGATATAATATCCCTATACTTGCAATAATAGCTGCTATTACAACATATTTTTCTAGTAAATTGATGACTGCTGCTCAACCAGTTCAAGAAGGTCAAGCACAGTCTACTCAAGCTACTATGAATATTATGATGCCGATTTTCATACTATGGATTGGGTCAAAATATGCCGCGGGACTTACTCTATATTGGACTGTAAGTAATTTATTCCAATTAGTTCAGCAATATTTTACTAACAGATCTATAGGTAAAATCAAGGAGGAGTTAAACTGATATGAAATCTGTAGTGAAAACAGCAAAAACAGTGGATGAAGCTGTAAGTTTAGCATTATCAGATCTAAATACGGTAAAGGAAGATGTTGTTATAGAGGTTTTAGAAGAACCTAGTAAAGGTTTATTTGGATTTATAGGAACTAAAGAAGCTAAGGTAAAGGTTACAATGACGAATGATCCTATTTCTTTAGCTGAGGAATTTTTATACTCTTTATTTGAAAAAATGAACGTAGCTGCAACTGTAGTAGTTGAGAAAAAAGATTACGATCTTTTAGTAGATATTAAAAATATATCAAATTCTGATATGGGAATACTTATTGGGAAAAGAGGAAACACTTTAGATTCATTACAATATTTATTGAGCCTTATAGTAAACAAGGATAGAGAAAAATATTTAAGAGTACTAGTAGATATTCAAAATTATAGGGCAAAACGTGAAGAGACTTTAATAAGATTAGCTAATAAAATGGCTGATAAGGCAAAGACCTTTAGAAGGACTATAAAACTAGAACCAATGAATCCGTATGAGAGAAGGATTATTCATTCAGCTCTTCAAAATGATTCTAGTATAAGAACCTATAGCGAAGGAGAAGAGCCATATAGAAGAGTTGTAATAGAATTTAAGCGTTAGATTAAACCCAGTATTTTTATACTGGGTTTTGTGTTATGTAGTAGATATTTTTGGTATACTAATAATGCGAAGTATGCAAAACAAATATATTGTTTTAACATAGATTAAATGAGGTGATAAGTATGGATTTTGATACAATTGCTGCAATCGCCACTGCACCTGGAGAAGCTGGAATAGGAATAATAAGAATAAGCGGAAAGAATGCCATAGATGTTGGAGATAAGATATTTAAGAATAAAAAGCAATTAACTTTGAAGCAATGCGAAGAGAGAAAACTCAATTATGGATATATATATGATCCTAAGGACGGCAAAAAAATTGATGAAGTTTTAACAGTGTACATTAAGGCACCTTATACATACACTAAGGAAAATATTGTTGAAATAAATTGCCATGGGGGCATAATACCTATTAGAAAAATACTTGAAGTGGTTTTAGAGAATGGTGCTAGGCTTGCAGAAAGAGGAGAGTTTACTAAAAGGGCATTTTTAAATGGTAGAATAGATCTTTCCCAAGCTGAGGCTGTAATGGACCTTATTGGTGCAAAAACCGATTCAAGTTTTGATGTTTCTTTAAATCAGCTTGAAGGAAGTATTTCTAATGAAGTTAAAAAACTTCAAAATATACTTTTAGGAATGCTAGCACATGTAGAGGCATCAATTGATTTTCCTGAAGATGATGTAGATGATTTGACCTATAATAGTCTTGAAGAGAATGGAAGTCAAGTGCTTGAAAAGATAAATAATCTTTTAGCTACTGTATATACAGGACGAATATTAAAGGAAGGCTTAAAAACTGTAATCCTTGGTAAGCCTAATGTAGGAAAGTCTTCTTTATTAAATGCAATTTTAAGAGAAAATAGAGCCATAGTTACTGATATTCCTGGAACTACAAGAGATATTATTGAAGAATATGTGAATATTAAAGGAGTTCCATTGAAGATTGTAGATACTGCTGGAATAAGGGAAACTGAGGATATAGTAGAGAGGTTAGGAGTTGACAGAGCTAAGGATTTATTAAATCAAGCAGATTTAGTCATAGCAGTTTTTGATACATCTACAGAACTCTCAAAAGAAGACTATGATATTATTGATATGATTAAGGAAAAAAAGGTCTTAATTCTATTGAACAAGTCAGATTTACCAAATAAAATAGATGAAGATGACATAAGAGAATATTTACCTGATAAAAGAGTTATCAATACATCCATATCTAAGAATGAAGGCATTGATGAACTAGAAGATACAATAGAAGATATGTTTTTATCTACGGAAGTTAAGATAAGTAATGATATCATAATAACAAATGTAAGGCATAGAGATCAACTGCTAAAAGCTAAAGAAAATATTGAGGATGCTCTTAATTCTATTGATTTGAATATGCCTTTAGATTGTGTTGAAGTTGATATTAAGAATTGCTGGGAAAATCTTGGTGAAATAACTGGAGATACTGTTGGAGAGGATATTATAGATAAAATATTCTCTGAATTTTGTATAGGTAAGTAATCTAGAAACAAATTATATTTGGAGGGAACCCTTTTTATGAAAAGTGATTATAAATATCTTGCAGGAAAATATGATGTAATAGTTGTTGGTGCAGGGCATGCGGGATGCGAAGCAGCCTTAGCAACTGCTAGGCTTGGCAAAAAGACATTACTTCTTACCTTAAGCCTAGATGCTATTGCATTACTTGCTTGTAATCCTAATATTGGGGGAACGGGTAAAGGACATTTAGTAAGGGAAGTAGATGCTCTAGGTGGAGAAATGGGAAAGGTCATCGATAAGTCTGTGATACAGTTAAAAATGTTAAATGCATCTAAGGGGCCAGCTGTACATTCTTTAAGAGGGCAAACTGATAAAAAACATTATCAGTCTATAATGAAATATACATTAGAAAAGCAAGAAAATCTTGACTTAAAGCAAGGAGAGGTATTCGATATTTTTATTGAAGATAATAAGGTAAAGGGAATTCTGACAAATACAGGTGCAGTATATGACTCAGATGTAATCATTGTTTGTACAGGAACCTATTTAAAGGGAAAAATCTATATAGGAGAAGTCAATTTTGAGAGCGGACCTTATGGCCTTTATCCTGCAAATAAGTTATCCTCTTGTTTAAGAGATTTAGGTTTTAAGCTAAGAAGATTTAAAACTGGTACTCCTGCTAGAATACATAGAGATAGCATTGATTTTAGTAAGATGGAAATACAACCTGGAGATGATGAATTAATTCCATTTTCATTTACGACAGAGAAACTGGAGATTGATCAAGTTCCTTGTTATTTAACTTATACAACTGAAGAAACGCATAAAATTATCAGAGATAATATAGACAGGTCTCCTATGTATGAAGGGTTAATGGAAAGTGTAGGGCCGAGATATTGTCCTTCAATAGAAGATAAGGTTATGAGATTTGTCGATAAAAATAAACACCAAGTTTTTATTGAGCCTGAAGGGGTAGATACTTGTGAAATGTATGTTCAAGGAATGTCAACAACATTGCCCGAAGAAGTTCAAATTCAAATACTAAGGACAGTACCCGGGCTTGAAAATGCTAAGATAATGAGAACTGCTTATGCTATAGAATATGATTGTATAGATGCCACTAGCTTAAAGAGATCTTTAGAGCATAAGGAAATAGAAAATTTATTTTTTGCTGGTCAGATCAATGGAACTTCAGGTTATGAAGAGGCTGCTGCTCAAGGTATTATGGCTGGAATTAATGCTGTTCTTAAACTTAGGGGTGAAGAACCTTTAATATTGGATAGGTCAGAAGCATATATAGGTGTACTTATAGACGATATAGTAACTAAGGAAATTAGCGAGCCATATAGAATGATGACTTCAAGAGCAGAATACAGGCTTACTCTAAGACAAGATAATGCTGATTTGAGGTTAACTAAAAAAGGTTACGACATAGGTCTTGTTTCAGAAGAAAGATATAATAAAATGTTAAATAAAAAGAATCTGATGGAGAAAGAAATAAGCAGACTTAAAGAAAAAATGCTAACACCTACTAAAGAAATTAATGAGTTTTTAGCTTGTTTAAACTCTGCACCACTTAAAACCCCTACTTCACTTCATGATCTTATAAAAAGGCCCGAGATTACTTATGAATCTTTAAAGGCAATAGATTTGGAGAGAGCCGATTTAAATAGAGAGATTAGAATACAAGTTGAAACTGAAATAAAATACGAAGGATATATAGAAAAGCAGATGAGGCAAATTGAGCAATTCAAGAAACTTGAAGGTAAAAAACTATCTAAAGATATTGATTACAGCCAGATAAAAGGCTTAAGGCTTGAGGCAAGACAAAAGCTTAATTCCATGAAGCCTGAATCTGTAGGTCAAGCTTCAAGAATAGCAGGAGTTAATCCTGCAGATATTAATGTACTGTTAATATATTTAGAACAACAGAGAAGATTAAGCGAATAATTTATTATTGATTTTTCCTTTTGAATATATATTTAGGAGTGAATATAATGAGTAATATAGACACTTTAATACGTGGTATTTCTGACCTTCATTTAGACTTAGATAGTAATAAACTTGAAAAGTTCAAGACATATAAAAATCTTTTAAAAGAATGGAATGAAAAAATTAATATAACAGCTATTAAAGATGATGTGGAAATAGATGTAAAGCATTTTTTAGACAGTTTAACTATTTTTAGTACGGGTAAAATTACAGAAGGTAAAAAGATTATTGATATAGGTACAGGAGGGGGTTTTCCCGGAGTACCTATTAAAATAGTAGAAGATAGCACGGAAGTAGTATTGCTTGATAGTTTAAATAAGAGGTTAAAGTTTTTAGATGAAGTAATAAAAGAACTTAAACTAAAAAACATACGAACTTTACATGAAAGAGCAGAGGATTTAGGAAATAATCAAGAATACAGAGAGATGTTTGATATTGCAGTATCAAGAGCAGTAGCATCTTTAAATATTTTATCAGAATACTGCTTACCTTTTGTTAAGTTGGATGGTTACTTTATAGCTATGAAAGGTTCAGAATCTAATGAAGAAATAGATGAGGCTGAAAAGGCTATTAAGTTGCTTGGGGGTAAGTTAGAAGATAAAATAGATATAAAAGTTCCTCAAAGTGATATAACCCATAGCTTATTGCTAATTAGAAAAAAAAGTCATACTCCGACAAAATATCCTAGACAATCAGGGAAGATTAAGAAAAACCCGTTATAATATATAGAAATATAGATATTAATGTAAAACGAAAATTCTGAGAAATCCATATTTCTTGAAGGAAAGAATGTATTTATATAGAAATAAATAATAGGTGTTGAGTTACCTTACGTGAGAGGGATGATGATACAATGAATAATTTAAGTAATGAGATTAACTACATTCCGATAAAATCTATAAAGCCTAACCCATACCAACCTAGAAAAAATTTCAATAAAAGGGCCTTGGAAGAACTTAGCCAATCTATCAAAACATATGGAGTAATTCAGCCCATTAGTGTAAGAAAGATAGGGGAAGATAGTTTTGAACTGGTTGCAGGGGAGAGAAGATTAAGAGCTGCTGAAATGGCTGAGCTTGAAAATATACCAGCCATTGTTGTAAAATTTGTGGACAAGGATTCAGCTGTAATAGCTCTTATAGAAAATTTACAGAGAGAAGATTTAAGTTTTATAGAGGAAGCTGAAGGTTATAATAGTTTAATTAATGATCACGGACTTACTCAGCAAGAACTAGCTGTAAGAGTTGGTAAAAACCAGTCTACTATAGCAAATAAACTTAGAATTCTGAGGTTGTCTGACGAGGTTAAGAGGCTAATTATTGAAAATGAGCTAACTGAAAGACATGCGAGAGCGTTATTGAAGCTTCCTGATGAAGAAATGCAGCTTAATGTTTTAGAAAAGATAATTAGTAGAGATTTAACTGTTAAGAAAACAGAGAGCCTTATAAAGAGTATTCTTGAAGATTTAACTAAAGAGAATGAGCCAGTACATAAACAAAACATCAAAGGTATGATAAACTTTAAAATTTATTTAAACACCTTACGTAATGCATATACTGCTATAAAAGATAGCGGAATCGATGCAAAATATGAACAGAAAGACATGGGTGATTTTATAGAAGTTACTGTAAAAATACCAAAAGCTAAAAATGCTTAACCTTTCTTTTAAAAAACTTAGAATATCAATTGATATCCTAAGTTTTTTATATTGGAGATATTAACTAACTGTTTCTTTTCAAAAATGAGAAGGATTATTTTTTTTGTTGACGAAATATAGTTAATAGATAATATTTGCGATATGATATTATACAAATAGATAAACAGGGACGTTTTTATAAGCGAGGTGTAATGTATGGGAAAAACAATTGCTGTTTTTAATCAAAAGGGAGGCGTAGGGAAGACAACAACAAATGTAAATCTTAGTGCTTGTCTAGCAAGTTTAGGAAAGAAAATTTTAGTCATAGACATAGACCCTCAAGGGAATACAACTAGCGGTTTTGGAGTAGATAAGACTAATATTAATCTATCTATTTATGATGTTTTGATTAATGAAGTGAATATAAGGGAAGCTATTATGAATACAGACATAGATAACCTTGACATAGTTCCTTCTAATAATGATTTAGCTGGGGCAGAAATAGAACTTACAGGTAGTGATAATAGAGAACTTACATTAATAAATTCAATAAAGCCCATAAAAGCAGATTATGATTTTATATTTATTGATTGTCCACCTTCATTGGGATTATTGACTATAAATGCTTTAGTTGCTTCTGACAGTGTAGTGATACCTATTCAATGTGAATACTATGCTCTTGAAGGAGTTAGTCAGCTAATGAATACCATTAGGTTGGTAAAGTCAAGCTTGAATCCTAACTTGGAGATAGAAGGTGTTGTGTTGAGCATGTTCGATGGAAGAACTAATTTGTCAATTCAAGTAGTAGATGAGGTAAAAAAGTTCTTCAAAGGCAAGGTTTATACTACAATTATTCCTAGAAATGTAAGACTTGCAGAAGCACCAAGTTATGGTCTACCTATTATAGAGTATGATGCGAAATCAAAAGGTGCGGAAGCATATATGGATTTAGCCAATGAATTTTTAGATTATTTTGAGGAGTGATGTTTGTGTCGGTTAAAAAGAGGGGGTTAGGAAAAGGATTATCTGCATTAATTCCAGATGAACCTATAATTGATATTGTAGATGTAGATTCAAGCGATGAAAAAATTAAACTTATTGACATTTCTCTTGTTCAACCAAATAAGGAGCAGCCTAGAAGAGATTTTGATAAAGATTCTTTAAATGAATTAGTTGACTCAATCAAAAAACATGGTATTCTTCAACCTATTATTGTAAGAAAATTAGATGAAGGTTATGAGATAGTTGCTGGAGAAAGAAGATGGAGAGCTGCTAGAGAGGCAGGATTAAATACTGTACCAGCCTTAGTCAAGGAATTAAATCAAGTAGAAATGTCTCAAATAGCTTTAATCGAAAACATTCAAAGAGAAGATTTAAATTCTATAGAAGAAGCTATAGCATATAGAAACTTATCTGAAAAATACAAATTAACTCAGGATGAAATATCTCAGGCTGTCGGTAAAAGCAGGTCCTATATAGCCAATATAATGAGGCTTTTAAAACTTGATGATGAAATAATAAAGTTGATATCTGAGGGAATTATTACTAGTGGACATGGGAGAACCTTATTATCTGTTGAAGATAGAGATGTTAGATTGCAAGCTAGTCAAACTATTGTTGAGAACAGTTTAAGTGTCAGGGAGACAGAAAAACTAGTTAAAGATCTGTTAGAAATAAATGAGAAGTAAACTATCAGTAAAACAGGTAATATTAAGAAAGAGAAGGATCCAATCATACTAGAAATCGAGGAATCATTAAGAAAACTAATAGGTACTAAGGTTTCCATTTCCAAAGGTAGTAAGAAAGGTAAGATTGAAATAGAGTATTATAGTGATGATGATCTTGAAAGAATCTTAGAACTTTTTTCTAAATAATGTTTCACGTGAAACATTATTATAAGAAGCGGTTATTGAAACTATGAATTGGGATGAATATTAGAATCTTATTGGAACGGATGGAATGGATTTATTCATTCCATAGTTTTTTAGTACAGCAACTTTATATAATTGTAGTTTTATTTGTCTAGTATTTATTATAACACTGATATATTATTTCAGCATTTGGTCATATACGTGGGACAAAAAAATTTAATGTATTTTAAGCAACAAAATGTTTCACGTGAAACATTAAGCATAAAACAACGAATACACTTAATAGTGTAACTAATGTAGTTCCTTTTGTATATTAACTAAGATTAGGTTATAGATAGTGGATTGTCTGGAGTGCTATTTTTATTAAATATTCAAGTTGAATATCGATAATAAATTGAATTATGTGATACCAAAGGCAACAATTACCGAAACAATCAAACGACAATTAATTCCATATATAAAACGATATAACTCTGATATAATTATTCAATAGTAGGAAGTAATTACTTCATTTTAGGAGGTAGGAGATGGAGGCTATTATTTATCAAGTAGATGCTTTTACAGACAGGCCCTTTGGGGGAAACCCTGCTGGAGTAGTTCCAGATGCAAGAGGCTTATCTGAACAGGATATGCAAAAAATCGCAAATGAGATGAATCTTTCGGAAACAGCTTTTGTAAAAAAATTAAACGAAAGCTGTTTTGAGGTTAGATTTTTTACTCCTAAGTGCGAGATTGATTTATGTGGACATGCCACTATAGCTACTTTTTATGCCTTAGGGAAAAAGGGATATATTATTCCACAAGGTAGTGAAAAGGTAGAAATAATACAAAAAACTAAGGCGGGATTACTCCCTGTAGAACTATATTTTGAGAATGATGAAATTGTTGAGGTACTAATGCAACAGGCTAGTCCTAGAGCTTTTGGTACACTTAATGATTTAGAAAAAATATCAAATATACTTGGAATAAAAGAGGAATGTTTAGGCTTAAAAGGATTCGAATTAAAACCAGAAATTATAAGCACTGGTTTAAAAGATATTATTGTTCCTGTGAAGGACGAAAAAACATTAGGATCTTTAAAAATAGACTTTAACAAAATGGACGATTTTTGTATAAAAAAAGAAGCAGTAGGAATGCATGTTTTTGCAATGGATGATATAAACGAAGGCATAGTATATTGTAGAAACTTTGCACCTTCAGTAGGAATATACGAAGAAGCTGCTACAGGAACAGCTAATGGCACGCTTATTTATTATTTGAAGAAGAATAATATATTAAAGTCAGACTCCATAATACCAAAGCAAGGTAAGTATATGAATAGACCAAGTGAAATATTATGTAAAATCTATAATGATGGGAAACAAGATATTATTAGAGTAGGGGGGAAGGCAGCAATAGTAATTGAGGGAGTTATTAAATTATAGCAATATACTTTTATGTCATAGTATTTTAGAAAGAAAATTTATTATAAACGTAGCTCCATTATATTGAGTCTTTTTAACAATCCTTATAGTATAGGGAATAGCTATGCAGTGGGGTTTTAAGATTGACAGTTATTAGAAACTAATGTATAATATCCTTGTATTTTCAGAACAAAAACATAAAATAGAAAATTACCTAAACTAAGCTTGCTTATTTTAGCTAATTCATAGATAACTAGAATTTAATACAGGCATCATTAATTAAATCACCTCACTATATATTATACAAAGGTGAGGTTTTAATTTTTTATAACATAATTATAAAGGGGGTCTGTTCAATGGATTTTAAGTTTGACTGGAAACAAAATGAAGCAAAGATTGAAGAACTTAAAAGAATCATAGAAAAACACAAGGATGCCAAAGGTGCAGCAATGCCTGTACTACATGAAGCACAACATCTATTTGGATACTTGCCAATTGAAGTTCAAACCATAATAGCTGAAGGTCTAAATGTACCTTTATCAGAAATTTATGGTGTTGTAACATTCTATTCACAGTTTACATTGATACCGAAAGGTCAGTATCAGATTGGTGTTTGCTTAGGGACAGCATGTTATGTAAAAGGTTCTCAGGCTATACTCGACAAAATAAAAGAGAAGGTAGGTGTTCAGGTAGGAGGGACAACGCCTGATAGAAAATTCTCATTGCAGGCAACAAGATGTATAGGTGCATGCGGATTAGCTCCAGTAATTACAATAAATGATGATGTATATGGAAGATTAAAGGCAGATGATGTTGTAGGAATTCTAGAAAAATATATGAAATAGTAAGGGAAAAGGATACTGCTAATTGAATTAACTTATTATTTTTATACAATTAGTTTTGGGGGTGTATTCATGAAATCATTAGAGGAATTAAGAAAGCTTAGGGACGAGGCACTTGGAAAAATAGATTTAAGAATGCAAGAGTCAACTACTAGAATTGTAGTAGGTATGGCTACATGTGGAATTTCCGCTGGTGCAAGACCTGTGTTGATGACGATTATTGAAGAGGTTAATAAAAGAAAGTTAAATGAGGTTACTGTTACTCAGACTGGCTGCATAGGAGTTTGTAGACTTGAACCTATAGTTGAAGTCTATAGAAAAGGAGAAGAAAAAGTAACTTATGTTAATATGGATCCAGAGAAAGCAAAAAGAGTAGTGGCGGAGCATATAGTGAATGGCAGAATAGTAAGTGAATATACTATTGGAGCCCAAGAAAATATTTAGAAGCCTATCGGGTAAAGAAACTCCTGATTAAAAACTATATTTAAGTATTAATCAAGTATCAAATAAATATTAATAAAACATCAACAAGAATTACTTTTAGGTTATTATTCCAGATTAAACAAACCCTAGTAATTTTAAAAGTAAAACAAGATGGAATTTAAGCTTGTTAAATTATTAACGTCCTTTGTTTAACTAATTATTAAATTTTTAAGCTTTTAAGTATTTTTGTGAAACAAATAAAGCAAGGGGGAAAAACAATGGAAATGTTTAGATCACATGTTTTGATATGTGGAGGTACAGGGTGTACTTCTTCAAGATCAGATCAAATAGAAGTTAAATTCAATGAAATATTAAAGCAAAGAGGGCTGGACAGCGAAATAAAAGTTGTAAGAACTGGATGCTTCGGTCTTTGTGAAGCAGGACCAATCGTAATAGTATATCCAGAAGGTGCATTTTATAGCCATATTAAAGTAGAAGATGTAGATGAAATTGTAGAAGAACATTTGTACAAAGGTAGAATAGTTAAGAGATTATTATACAAAGACTCATTAAAAGAAGATTTAATTAAGTCCATTAACCAAGTAGATTTTTATAAAAAACAGATGAGAATTGCATTAAGTCATTGTGGAATTATAAATCCAGAAGATGTTACAGAATATATTGCTTATAATGGTTATGAGGCTTTAGGTAGAGTTCTTACAGAAATGACTCCTCAACAAGTTATAGATACTATAAAGGCCTCTGGTTTACGTGGAAGAGGAGGCGGTGGATTCCCTACAGGACTTAAGTGGGAGTTTACAGCAAAGGCTGCTGGTGATAAAAAATATGTATTATGTAATGCAGATGAAGGAGATCCAGGAGCATTTATGGATAGAAGCATTCTTGAAGGAGATCCACATGCAGTAATTGAAGCAATGGCAATAGCAGGATATGCTGTTGGGGCCGACCAAGGTTATATTTATATAAGAGCTGAATATCCAATAGCAGTTAAAAGGCTTGAGATTGCACTAAAGCAATCAAGAGAAAATGGATTATTAGGAAAGAATATTTTTGGAACAGACTTTAGCTTTGATATAGAAATAAGGTTAGGAGCAGGAGCATTCGTTTGTGGTGAAGAGACAGCCCTTATAGCTTCTATTGAAGGGGAAAGAGGAATGCCTAGAAATAAGCCACCATTCCCTGCTAACAAAGGACTTTGGCAAAAACCTACTCTCATAAATAACGTTGAGACTTATGCAAACGTTCCTAAAATAATAATAAATGGGCCAGAATGGTTTAGACAAGTAGGTACTGAAAAATCACCAGGAACTAAAGTATTTGCTTTAGGTGGAAAGATAAACAACACAGGATTAGTTGAGATCCCTATGGGTACAACCTTACGAGAAGTTATTTACGATATAGGTGGCGGAATCCCAAATGGCAAGAAGTTTAAAGCAGTGCAAACTGGTGGACCATCAGGAGGATGTATAACTAGTGAACATTTAGATGTTCCAATAGAATATGAAACACTTATTGCACTTGGTTCTATGATGGGTTCTGGTGGAATGATAGTAATGGATGAAGATACCTGCATGGTTGATATAGCACGATTCTTCTTAGACTTTACAGTAGATGAATCATGTGGTAAATGTACTCCATGTAGAGAAGGGACTAAAAGAATGCTAGAGTTATTAGAAAAAATAACTAGTGGCAAGGGAGAGCCAGAAGATATAGATAGACTTGAAAGTTTAGCAGAAACTATAAAATCATCCTCACTATGCGGCTTAGGTCAAACAGCTCCAAACCCAGTACTATCTACATTAAAATACTTTAGAGATGAATACGAAGCTCATGTTAATGATAAAAAATGTCCAGCAGGAGCATGTCAAGCTCTATTACAATATTTCATTACAGATAAGTGTATAGGATGTACCAAATGTGCTAGAAATTGTCCTGTATCATGTATTTCTGGAAAGGTAAAAGAACATCATGTAATTGATACAGAAAGATGTATTAAATGTGGAGCATGTCAAGGAGCGTGTCCAGTAAATGCAATAATTAAGAAATAGAGAATAGGAGGATATGAAATGAACTTTGTTACTTTGACAATAGACGACCAAAAAGTCATAGTGCCTGAAAACCTTACTGTTCTACAAGCTGCTGAAAAGCTTGGTATTGAGATTCCAGCTCTTTGCTATGATAAAGACTTAGAAGTAGTATCATCATGTAGGCTATGTATAGTAGAGATAAAAGGAAGTCCAAAGCTTCAAACATCATGCTCTACCCTTGTGGCGGAAGGAATGGTAGTATATACAGAAAGCGAAAAAGTAGTAAACATGAGAAAGACTATTCTTCAGCTTTTACTGGATAATCATCCAAATGACTGCTTAACTTGTGAAAAATCTGGTGAATGCCTACTACAAAGATATGCATATAGATATGATGTTAAATTCAGAGAGCATACTGGAGCAAGAAGAAAAGAAATTACTGATACATCTAGCCCTTATATTCTAAGAGATGGGAGCAAATGTATACTATGCAGCAAATGCGTAAGAACTTGTGCTCAAGTGTCTGATAGACAAGTATTGTCATTTGCAGATAGGGGTTTCGATACTAGAATAGTAGCAGATGCAGACTTTAGTTTAGAAGAGTCAAAGTGCGTTTCATGTAATAGATGTGTATCTGTATGTCCTACAGGGGCTTTAATCGATAGAAGAACAACTTCAAAGGGAAGAGTATGGGATCTTGAAGTAGAAGATGTGAAGTGTAATTGTTGTCAATATGGTTGTGACTTTCAAGTCATGAAAAAAAGCGGAAAGAATGTTGCAGTTAGGGCTAAAAAGCCAGGAAAAGGCAGACCCTTATGCCTAAAAGGAAGGCTGATGACTGAATTATTACATGTTGACAATCCTGACCAGCCTTTTATCAAGCGTGATGGCGAATTCATCGAAGGTAATTGGAGCGATGCATTAGAAATGGCCAAAATTATTGAGAAGATTGAGTTAGCTGAAGGGAAAAAAGGTAAGGGGGAATAAAATATGGTTAACATCACCATAAACAAAAAACAATATAAAGCATCGGATAGCAAGACAGTGCTTGAGGTATGCAGAGAGATTGGGATAGATATACCTACCTTATGTTATGATGAAAGATTAGAACCCCATGCAGCATGTAGACTATGTGTAGTAGAAATTGAAGGCAGAAGAAATCTTATGACGGCTTGCTCTACAAAAGTAGAAGAAGGCATGGTCATAGAGACTCATAGCGAAAAAGTAATGAGGGCAAGAAGGGATGTTTTAGATTTGATGATTTCTAATCATCCCCTTGATTGCCTCACATGTAAAAAATCTGGAGATTGCAGCCTTCAAAAATATTGCTATGAATATGATATAACAGAAGGAAGTTTTAAAGGTGCCAAGAACGATTTCCCAATAGATGACTCAAATCACTTTTACATTAGTGACCAAAATAAATGCATACTCTGTGGTAAATGTGTAAGAGTATGTTCTGAGCTTCAGGGAACAAATGCTATTGGACTAAAGGATAGAGGATTTGCAACAAAAGTAGCTACTCCTTTTGATCAAGGGCTATCAAATTCTGTATGTGTTTCCTGTGGCAACTGTGTATCTGTATGTCCAGTAGGTGCTTTAGAAACAAAATCAAAAGAGAGATTTAGACTTTGGGAAACTAAAAAAGTAAGAACAACATGTTCATATTGTGGAGTAGGTTGTCAAATGGATTTGCTAGTAAAAGGCAATAAAGTAGTAGGAGTAGAGCCCGCAAAGGGACCTTCAAATAATGGCCTTTTATGTGTAAAAGGAAAATTTGCATACCCATTTATTAATCACCCTGATAGATTAAAAACTCCCCTTATAAAAAGAAACGGGAAGTTCGAAGAGGCTACTTGGGAAGAAGCATATACTCTTATTACAGATAAAGTAAATGAAATAAAGGACCAGTGCGGTCCGGATACATTTGCAGGTCTTTCATCTGCAAGATGTACTAATGAAGAAAATTATTTATTCCAGAAGTTTTTCAGAGCAGTGATAGGTACCAATAATGTAGATCACTGTGCACGCCTCTGACACTCCTCAACAGTTGCAGGTCTTGCAACTACACTAGGAAGCGGCGCTATGACAAATAGCATTGAAGAGATATTAGATACTGATGCAATGTTTGTAATTGGTTCTAATACTACTGAAAATCATCCTATTATAGGAACTATGATTAAGCGTGCAAAGAAAAAAGGGTCAAAACTTATTGTTGCAGACCCGAGAAGGATAGAGCTAGCTAATTATGCAGATGTATTCCTTCAAATTAAGCCAGGAACTAATATTGCATTAATAAATGCTATGATGAATGTAATCATTGAAAAAGGATTACAAGATACTGCATATATAGAAGAAAGAACAGAAAACTATGAAGAACTAGTAAGGGCCGTAAAAGACTATACACCAGAAGCAGTTGCTGAGATATGTGGTGTAAAGGCAGAAGATATAGTTAAGGCTGCTCTTATCTATGCAGAGGCAGATAAAGCGGGTATATACTATGCAATGGGTATAACACAACATACTACAGGAACTCATGCTGTTATGTCAATATCAAATCTTGCACTGCTTTGTGGAAACATTGGAAAAGAATCGGCAGGAGTAAACCCACTAAGAGGACAAAATAATGTTCAAGGTGCTTGCGATATGGGTGGATTACCAGCAGACTTACCAGGATATCAAAAAGTATTTAAACCAGAAGTTGTAGAGAAATTTGAAAAGGCATGGGATGTTAAACTTTCAACTAAGATTGGATTAACTATTCCTGAGATTCTAGACGGCGCAGAAAAAGGTGATATTAAGTTCTTATATATAATGGGAGAGAATCCAATGGTATCAGATCCTGATATAAACCATGTAAGGAAAGCTCTTAGCAAACTTGATTTTCTAGTTGTGCAGGACATTTTCTTAACTGAAACTGCAGAACTTGCAGACGTTGTATTGCCAGCAGCATCTTTTGCAGAAAAAGACGGAACATTCTCTAATACAGAGAGAAGAGTACAAAGAGTAAGAAAAGCAATAAATCCAGTTGGTGACTCAAAGCCAGATTGGCAAATAATAATGGAGATTATGAATAGTCTTGGTTATACTAAGAAGTACAATCATCCTTCAGAAATAATGGAAGAAATCTCTACTGTGACACCTCAGTACGGAGGAATCAGCTATGATAGGCTAGAGGTCGATGGTATTCAATGGCCATGCTTAGACAAGGAGCATTCTGGCACAAAATATCTTCATAAAGCTTCAATCGCAAGGGGTAGAGGATTATTTATGCCAATAGAATATTCACAAAGTGCAGAGGTTACAGACTCAGAATACCCATTTATCTTTACAACTGGAAGAATACTATATCATTATCACACTAGAACTATGACTGGGAAAGTGGAAGGATTAAATGCAATATCATCTGAATCCTACGCTGAAATAAACGAAATAACTGCAATGAAGCTTGGCATATCAGACGGAGAAAAGATTAAATTAGCTTCAAGACGTGGAGAAATAATTACAACAGCAAAAGTAACTGATATAATAGAAGAGAATGTGCTATTTATGCCATTCCATTTTGCTGAAGGCGCAGCTAACTACCTTACAAACACTAAATTAGACTCAATAGCAAAAATACCAGAGCTTAAAGTAGCTGCTGTAAAAATTCAAAAGTTAGGGAGCTGATATATATGAAAAAGTATGAGCAGATAATGAGATATGCACTACAAATGGAACTTGATGGCCATAATTTTTTTAAAGAAAAGGCTGAAAAGTTTAACAATCCAACTACACAAAAACTTTTTTTGGATTTAGCAGAAGTAGAGATGGAGCATTATCATTTTATTAAAGTGCAGCTTGATGAATATCTTGAAACAGATTCATTTAAGATTGAACCAGAAATGTTAAATAGAGATGAAAGCAGTATATTTGAATCCAGAGAAAAGTCTGAGCACATTGCTGAGACATTAAAAGAATCTGATATACCAGATTTAACTGTATTGAGAATGGCATATTTAATTGAAAAAGATTATGCAGAGTTTTATAGAAAGGCAGCAGAAAGTGCTGACGATGAAATTGCAAAAGCGATTTTTGAAAAGCTAGCACAGTGGGAAGATGGTCATGAAAGATTATTTAAATCAGAATATGACAGAAGAATGAAGGAATATATGAATCTGCCTTGGGGAGGCTAAAAATGTTTAGAGTTGGAATAATTACAGCTAGTGATAAAGGCTCAAAAGGTGAAAGAGAAGATTTAAGTGGCAAGGTTATTTATGATATCCTAGAGGAAAAAGGGTACATTGTTGAAAAGTATATTATTCTTCCAGATAATGAAGAAGACATATCAAAGGAAATGATTCATATGTCTGATGATTTAAGGTTAGATTTAATATTAACCACTGGAGGAACAGGATTTAGTAAAAGAGATGTTACCCCAGAGGCTACTATCAAGGTTTGTGATAGAATGGCTCCAGGAATTTCAGAAGCAATTAGATACTATAGTTTAAACATTACACCGAGGGCGATGCTATCAAGGGCAGTATCAGGAATAAGGAAAGACACTTTAATAATTAACTTACCTGGGAGCCCTAAAGCCGTAAAGGAATCTTTAGATTATATAATTGATAGCATACACCATGGGCTTGAAATATTAACAGGTAAAACTGGCGAATGTGCCAGATAGGTGATATGTATGAATCAATTTGGTACAGCGGTTATATTAGCAGGCGGGAAAAGTGCTAGGATGGGCTTTGATAAACAGCTTATAAAGATTAATGAAAGAAGGCTTATGGATAGCATCACTAATAGGCTTAGACAAGAATTTGATGAGATTATTATTGTGACTAACAAGCCTGAATATTATAAAGGGCTTAGTGATAAAATTACAACTGATATAATTGCAGGCAAAGGTCCTTTAAGTGGTATTCATGCAGGTCTCAATGAATCTTCAAATGAACTTGTTTACTTTATAGCATGTGATATGCCTAATGTCAATCTTGATTACATTAGATATATGAAGGATATCCTTAGGCATATGGATGCTTGCGCCTGTATCACTAGGTTTGGAGACTGGATTGAGCCTTTTAATGCTTTCTACTCGAGAAAGCTAAAGAAGCAAATAGAAGAACATCTATTAAATAACAAAAGATCTATAAATTCATTGTTGGAAAAGGTTAAAGTACATTATATTACCGAGGAAGAAGCTAGGAAGTTTAGCCCTAATTGGGATATGTTTCTCAACTTAAACACTAAGGAAGATTTAAATGATTTTCTAAGTAACATAGACAATGAATAAAGAGGTAGAAAACATGAGAGACATAAAGGAAATCCAAATACTGAGGGTAAAAGGTAGTAATATTTTGGAAGAAGAGGACATAGTAGTTTCAGAATACCCATTTACGATTTTTCTAAATGGGGAGGAGTTTATCACTTTATTATGTAGTCCTAAATCTCTTAAGTATTTAACTATAGGTTTTCTTAATTCAGAAGGCTTTATTAATTCTATCTCGGATATTGTTGATATTAAAATAGATGAAGAAAAAGGTTTTGCATATGTTGAGACGAAAGATGAGAAGTATTTAAGTGAAAAACTATATGGAAAAAGAACTATAACGTCAGGTTGTGGAAAAGGTACTTTGTTTTATAATGTACTAGATTCCTTTAAATCTAAGAAGGTTAGAAATAAATTAGATGTCACGCTAGATGAGATAAAGTCTCTTGTAAAAGATTTTAGTAAAAACTCAGAGCTCGTCCTAAATACTGGAGGAGTTCATAGTTGTGCATTATGTAGTAATAGTGATATACTTATCTTTGAGGAAGACATAGGAAGGCATAATGCATTAGATAAAGTACTAGGAAGGGCATTAGTTGAAGATATACAATTAACTGATAAAATACTTTTGGTCAGTGGACGAATATCCTCTGAAATGCTTATTAAAACTGCAAAAAGAGAAATACCAGTAATAATATCTAGGGCAGCTCCTACAAGCCTTGCTGTAGAATTAGCAAAAGAATTAAATATTACCCTCATAGGCTTTGCCAGAGGTGAAAAAATGAATATCTACTCTAATTTTCCGAGCTTCAACTTCTAAAGCCAGTGGCCATGAAGACTAGCCGATGGGTATAAGGGGAAATCCTTATGCCTCCCATATTTGGAAAGGAAAGTTTTAATCTGTTGACAACATGTATAGTATATTTTTGTCGTCAGCTTAAAGCAGTCCTTTTGGACTGTTTTTTTTATGACCTAACCCGATTTTCTGAATGCTTTTATCAGAAAATCGTTGGTAGGTCAAACGCAATGAGCACCAAATTTATGTGAGTGGCAGCGAGCAAATAAATTTGTGTTTCGAGATTGCGAATTAATCCAAAAACGGAAAACAAAAAAAGGGGGAATAGCTAAAATGAAAA